>JBAZOX010000078.1:0-10486 GCA_041648535.1 Desulfobacteria bacterium
TATCTCTCAGCACGTCCATAGCCACTCTTAGAGGTTTTCTCCATGCCTGTGTCCATTTTTTGTTCAACCCTGTGTTACAGCCGCAATTGTCTCTCCACCTTTCTATTCCGTGACAGCAACTCCAGGATGAGTTTTCTAAGATTTCAGCAACGTAGGTTGGAGGGTGTTTTTCGAGGTGCTCTCCATAATTGGTTATCTTTGCTAGATTATTTGACTCAATAAGATAAAGGCAGTAAGCTAAAGCCATATCTCCGAAGCGGTGGTGGTGGCCATACGTCTCCCCATCCGTTGCAATGTGGACAAGCTGTGTCCTGCCCCTTTGATCATTAAATGCAGAGAGCAGTCTCCTGGCAAAGGCTTCTCCGCTGTTCAACAACTCTCCAAAGGCAATGTCCCGAGAGATAGGCCCATCGTAGAAAAACAGGTTTACAGTCCTTCCTGATGGAAGGGTGCAGAGATAAGGCATTGTCGGATCAACTTTTCCTCCCCTCACATCTTCCCATTCTTCCCCTGTTTTTTTCTTTACCCTCTTTGCCTGTATTTGAGAGAGGATGGTGAACTTTATCTCAAGCTCTGCCAGTACTTCAAGGGTCTCTATATCAACGGCAGTTTCGGGAAGCCACATTCCTTCAGGGAATCTTCCAAACCTCTTCTGAAAGTCCTTTATCCCCCATAATGCCTGGGTGTATTTGTCCCTTTTGTTTGCGAGGGGTGTAATCATATGGTTGTATACCTGGGCTATTGCCGAACCATGTCCGGAGAACCGTTTTATGCTCAATCTATCAGCTTCAAGGATAGCCTTGTAGACTTCGGGTTTGTTTCTTTCCATCCAGGAAGCAAGGGTCGGCCCCACGTTAAAGCTGATCTTTGAATAGTTGTTTACTATATCAACAATCCTTTCATCCTTATCCAGTATGCGGGAAGCTGCATTAGGTTTGTAACACTGGGCGGTTATCTTATCATTCCAGTCATGATAAGGATAAGCTCCGTCTTGAAATTCTACCTCTTCAAGCCAGGGGTTCTCCCTTGGCGGCTGGTAAAAATGTCCATGGATGCATATATACTTATCCATTATGATGGATCCTCCTTACTATATACATGCTATTCCCATAGATTTTTTTTGTTGTCCCAACGGTTCTATTTTCTATCATTTGTTTTTCCCCTCCTCTGCCTGCAATGAACGGCTAATGTTCAAGGCCAAAAGAAGTCCGCCGCAGACGGATTTCTTTTGGCCTGTGTTATGCGCCGTTGGTCACCAACATTAACAACTTACAGCAAAATCATAAACGGGAACTTCAAGTTTTTTAACAGGCTTAAACTTGTCTTTCGCGAACTTCAATAACTCATCAGTAACATCGGGAGAATATGTCTTCTCTCCACAGCGTTCGCAAACGTCAGCAGGGACATGTTCTACAAGAAAATACCTGTTTTCATCTTCATAACTGAAGGTTACGAACATTTTCTTCGTTTCACCACCACAAAAAACACATTTCATTCCTTTTTCCTCCTAACTCTATAATCTATCCATTCGGTCTCACCCGGTTCATATGCTGTAATAACAACAACTGATGGAGGGAGTGAGATTTGAACATGAAGATTCCTGCCGGCTTTAGTCTTTCCATAAATAAGACAACTTGGTGAATATTTGTCATCAGGATACTCCTCAATGATTTCCCCTGCAAGTATGGCGCTCTCGATTTCCTGACGGGTTATACTTCTTTTTATCATTCGCTTTACGGAATGATCAGAAAATCGATACTTTCCACTTTTTATTTTATTCTGGATTCCCTTAATTGTCATCTACTTTCCTCATCATGTCTTTGGCGACCACTGAGCAGATAACGTTGAAGGCCAAAAGAAGTGCGAAGTATTTGCATGTCTATCTTTTGGCCTGTGTTATCGGCTGTTCTTTGCAACCAATTCTTTTTTAAATCCAGCAAAGGCTGCTTCTTCAATATCTAATCTTTCCTGTATAACCCGTTTAAGCCAGTTCTCTAAACTTGCCTCTCGATGTAGACGGGCAAAAAATGCCGCCCGCGCGGCTAAATCAGAAGGAAGAGCAAGTGAGGTTGACTTTGACTTGCTTACCTTCACAGGCACTCCCCACGCAGACTCATCATCTGCTTGGGTAATAACAATACGGTCAATCTCTTCTTCGGTTTTGAATTTAAGTTTAGATTTCATATATCCCATCCTGTTATAATGCGGACAACGTTGTCCGGTTTGAGTTGAAAAATAATTTTGAGTTTACGTCCTCCAATCGTTTTCCCGATAAGTTGGTACCGGTCTTTATATGCCTTATTCCTGCGGATCTCAAAATCCGAGAAAAAACACTCAACAGCTTCCTCAAAGAAGACACGATGAGCACTGAGCTTATCCTGGTCAAAATCATATTCAAAGTCTTTCGGGAGGAAGCGGTTCCAATTTACCATTTAGGTATTATTCCTTCGACAGAAGTTTTTGCTTTTCTCGCAAAGAATTGCCGATAACTCGTTCATAGACGACTATGTCGGATATACCTCCCATAGCTAACCATCTAATATCTGGTCTAACGGATTCTTTATCCTTGCAAAGTTTTTTGTGCTTACATGTGTATATATTTCGGTAGTTTTGGAACTTTTATGCCCTAATAGCTCTTGAATGTATCTCAGGTCAATCCCATTTTCCAAAAGATGTATTGCAAATGAATGTCTAAGACTATGGATAGTCACCCCCTTCTTTATCCCTGCTCGTTTACATGCCATGTCAAATATCCTTTGAGCGGTCCTTATTGTTATATACCTTTCTTTATCAGGACATGGGAATAGCCATTTTACTGTCTTATATACATTCTGTCCTCGAAATTTATGTCTCACTCTTGAAAAACAGAACCCCCAAAGGAGGTAAGGTTAGAGAGATGGAATAATCTCTTCCATGGGCTGGTACCGGAGTGGCTTCAACACCGCCGAGGTTACCATGTCCACTTCCGCCGTATACCTCTGAATCACTATTAATGACCTCTTTCCAGAAACCACTGCGAGGTACTCCAACTCTATAGTTATATCTTGGGATAGGCGTTAAGTTATAGATAACAAGAATGATGTCATCGGTATTTTTGCCCTTTCTTATAAAGCTTATGATGCCATGCTCCCAGTCGTGAAAATCTATCCACTCAAAACCCTCCATCGCAAAATCGAGTTCATACATGGCAGGCTCGTTTCTGTAAAAGAGGTTCAGGTCTCTAACCCACCTCTGTATTCCCTGATGAGAGGGATATTGAAGGGCATGCCATTCTAAACTATCGTCATGATTCCACTCTCTCCACTGACCAAATTCTCCTCCCATGAAGAGCAGTTTCTTGCCTGGGTGGCCGTACATGTATCCTAACAAGAGCCGAAGGTTTGCCGACTTTTGTTCTTCATTTCCAGGCATCTTTCCAACAAGGGCCCCCTTTCCATGGACAACTTCATCATGTGAGAGGGGAAGGAGAAAATTTTCCGAAAATGCATACCATATACTGAAGGTGAACTGATTGTGATTGTACTTTCTGTAAAGGGGGTCTTTGGAAAAATAATCCAGGGTATCATGCATCCATCCCATATTCCATTTCATTCCAAAACCAAGACCTCCCACATACGTAGGTTGAGAAACCATTGGCCATGCCGTAGATTCTTCCGCTATTGTCTGGACATCGGGAAAATCCCTGTAGACCGCTTCGTTGAACCTCTTTAGGAAGGTTATAGCCTTGATACTCTCATTTCCCCCATACTCGTTAGGTATCCACTCTCCATCATTTCTTCCATAGTCAAGGTACAGCATTGACGCTACAGCATCTACTCTGAAACCGTCAACATGGTATTTGTCCAGCCAGAAGTGACCACTGCTGATAAGAAATTCCTTGACTTCATTCCTTCCTAGATTAAAGATATATGTATCCCAATCGGGATGGTGTCCCTTTCTTCGGTCTGCATGTTCATAAAGGTGGGTTCCGTCAAAATAGGCAAGCCCGTGTTCATCCGTTGGAAAATGGGAAGGGACCCAATCCAATATCACTCCAATCCCATTTTTATGGAGATAGTCTATCAGATACATAAAATCCTGGGGAGTTCCATATCGGCTTGTTGGTGCGAAATATCCTACAGTTTGATACCCCCATGATCCATAGAAGGGGTGCTCCATAACCGGTAATAATTCAACGTGGGTAAACCCTATCTCCTTTACGTATTCTGTTAAAGAATGGGCTATTTCTCTATAGGTGAGAAACCTATTTCCTTCTTCAGGGCATCTTTTCCACGAACCAAGATGTACTTCGTATATGGCAAAGGGAGCATCAGAGGCATTGAATTTATGCCTGTTTTTCATCCAATCGTCATCTCCCCATTCATAACTCAGATCCCATGCAACTGAAGCCGTCCTGGGAGGGGTTTCCCAATAAAAGGCAAGGGGGTCACCTTTGTCAACCCTGTAGTTATTGTATCTGGAGGCAATGTGATATTTGTAAGGAGTCCCCTTTTCAACGCCAGGGACAAAAGCTTCCCATATGCCCGATTCATCCTCCCTTACCTTCAAAGGATGCACATCCGGCTTCCATCCATTAAAATCTCCAATGACCGACACCGTCTCGGCATTTGGTGCCCATACTGCAAAGAGGATTCCCTTCCTTCCATCGATGGTCATTGGATGAGAGCCGAGTTTATCGTAGAGTTTAAAATGGTTTCCTTCTTTAAAGAGATAAACATCGTGGTCAGTAAAAAGGCTCACACCGTGCAGGACATTTCCTGTTTTGTCTTTCATCTTTTTAGGCATATCTACATCAACTCTCCCTTACCTCGGCTTACATAGCAACTACATTGCTCTTTCTTTCGATAGCAAAGAAACAATATTTTATCACAGAATTCTTCTGTAGAATACTTTTATTATAAAAAAAATCAAGGTCTAGAAAATCTTGTAAACAAAAGCATCCTAACCGTGATATACTTAGCATTTAATAAAAAAGCTTTAAGTAAATACTCGTCTTTTTTCATATTACACTGAGATGGAGCGGATTTGTTAAAAATACCTTTTGAAAAGCAACCAAAACAGAAACAGCGGCTGGTCTTACCTCTGTGGAGGTCTCTGGTATTATGTCAATTGGTAACGGAGATAATCTTTGTCATAAGCCTTTCCTTCCCAAATATACTGAGCGCTGATATTGGGATTCGATATGACGTCAGTGTTCAAGGTGTCATCGACCGGGAGCTGCGTAGAACTCTGGAGGCAGTGTCGGATACCTTTTCCCTTCAAAAACGTCCCCCGGCTTCCTTGAGCCTTTTGCAGCGCCGGGTGAACCGAGATATTCCCCTGCTCTTGAAGGTGCTCAAATCCCAGGGGTATTATGGAGCAAAGGTAACAGCGGAAATCGAAGCGGAAGACAAACCCATACGGGTCACCTTTCGGATCGACATGGGACATCCCTATATTCTCAAATCCCTCAATGTTGGAGTTCCAGAGGAGTATGATGCCCTTCGTCCAAGGCTGCCAGAGAATCGGGAACTTGGTCTGGTGTTGGGATATCCGGCTAAAAGCAACTCAATCCTCAATGCAGAAAGGATGCTTATCCATTGGTTCAAAAAGAATGGGTTTCCCTTCCCAGGTATGGTGGATAGGAAGGTGGTGGTAGATCATAAGGAGCGGACCGTTTCAGTTGCTTTCCGTTTTCATCCAGGTCCACCGGCCCGCTTTGGGCCTACGGAGATCAATGGGATCAAATCGGTAGATGAGATATTTCTACGCGGGAAGATTCCATGGAAAGAGGGTGACCGCTTTAATGTTGATATTCTGACAGATGCTCAAAAGAGTCTCCTGGCAACAGACCTTTTTGCATCTGTAGAAGTAAAAACCGGTGAAACCATAGACGAAGCAGGCCGCCTGCCTGTGGTTATCTCAGTTGTTGAGCGAAAGCCCCGCACCATTAAGGCCGGCGTCAGCTACAGTACCGACGAGGGGGCAGGCACAAAAGTTTCCTGGCAGCACAGAAATTTCTTAGGAGGTGGGGAACGTCTGGATCTCATGGGGACGGCCTCGGCTATCACCTATGCCGCAGAAGGTGGATTCCTTAAGCCTGACTTTCTTAGAAAGGATCAATCCCTTCTCTTTAAAGGCCGTATTGCCGAGGACCACCCTGATGCCTTTACCAGCCGTAATCTCAGCACCTCTGTAGAGATTGAACGTCTGTTTGCCAAGGAAATAAGGCTGGGGGGCGGTTTGGCCTACAAAGCATCTTTGGTAGAGCAGTTGGGGGAGGAAGAGAGATTTGGGCTTTTCTCTCTTCCGACACGCTTTGGTTGGGACACAAGCGAAAACCTTCTCGATCCGGTTCGTGGAAGGCGTCTTACTTTGCAGTTTACACCATTTTACGACACCTTTGGAGACCATCTGGGGTTTGTAAAGGGATATGCAACATACAATCAATATGTTAAACTCACAGAGAAACCCCTCTTAGTATTGGCCGGCAGATCTGCCTTTGGATCTATGGCGGGGGCGTCTCTCAATGCAATTCCGGCGGATGAACGCTTCTATGCAGGAGGTGGAAGCTCTATCCGTGGCTATGCTTATCAGTCAGTGGGTCCCCTTGAGGAAAACAAACCGACCGGGGGGAGATCGCTCATGGAAGTCTCTCTGGAATTGCGTACAAAGGTTACAGACACTATAGGCTTTGTTGCTTTCCTGGATGGAGGAAATGCCTCATCTTCGGTAACCCCCGATCTGACGGAACCCCTTCGCTGGGGCGCAGGGGCAGGAATACGCTATTTCACACCTGTTGGCCCTCTCCGCCTTGATGTAGCTGTGCCCCTTAACCGGAGAGATACGATAGACGATCGCTTCCATATCTATATCAGTTTGGGACAGGCATTCTAACGTCATGAAATTAAAAGAACGCATTATCAAAATAGGGAAATGGATAGCAGGGGTCATCTCTGTCTTAATCATTCTTATCGCTATTCTTTTCGGACTTGCCCAGACGGATCTGGGCAAGAGACAACTGGCAGTGTGGCTTGCTTCAGGTTTGAGCAGAGACCCTGATGCTCAGGTGAAGCTTGGTAAGATCAATGGCTTAATCCCTTTCAATATCCGGCTTGACCGTCTTGTTGTCAGCGATCCCGATGGAGAGTGGCTGATTGTGAAGGATATCACCTTGCGATGGTCTCCTGCTGCTTTGCTTCGGGGGCACCTGCGGATTTTCGAATTCAGTGCCGCTGCCATACAATTGGAGCGTCTGCCGCCTAAGTTCCGGGAGGGCGAGGAGATAAAACTACCAAGGTGGCCCAAGGCATTTCGCTCCTTGATCCTGGAGCATTTATCAGTGGAACGGCTGACTTTGGGCAAAGCGATTGTTGGGGAGAGGGCGGTTTTAACCATAGACGGTCAGATGACCGGTTCTGACTCCATGACCGGGATAGACGCATCTTTTCGTGCATATAGGACGGACGGCCCAAAAGCTATGGCTCAAGTAACAGTGGTAATCAGGGGAAAACCACCTGTGCTGGAACTTCATGGCATGGTTGAAGAAGAGAAAGGTGGTCTGCTGGCTGCCGCTCTGGGGTCAGATGGTCCTTTTGCTATCACTCTTGACGGTAGTGGACCTATCAAGGCATGGAAGGGGCGATTGACAGGAAATGCCGGTTCCATTGGTGCTCTTGATGCCGAAATACGTTTAAGAGCACAAGAGAATTATACGCTCGCTGCCAATGGCAATCTTAGAGTCAATCCATCCCTTCTGCCACCGGTAATTGAGTCATTACTGAGTGATAAAAACCTCTTCTCCCTGTCCCTGCGCTTTGAAAACAAAAAGACGTTTATCATTGATCACCTGTCATTGAAGACAGGGC
Organism: Desulfobacteria bacterium; assembly: GCA_041648535.1. GTDB lineage: Bacteria > Desulfobacterota > UBA8473 > UBA8473 > UBA8473 > UBA8473. Next base: position 7,848 of record JBAZOX010000078.1, read on the forward strand.
ATGCCGATTTTTGGCTGACGGGAAGATTTGGAATGGAAGATCACAATATAAATGGTGATTTTGGGTTTAAAATCAGGGATATTGCTTCCCTAGGGGCTGTGACTGACACAAGATTAACTGGGCGGCTGGCTGTCCAGGGCAGCCTCTTTGGGTCATTGCAGAACCCCCGTGCAGCCTTCTCCGTATCTCTGGATGAAGGGAAGGTATCAGAGGTTCAGATAGACCATCTTGGGGGTGATCTCCACCTGGAGCTTCTGGGACCGCTTTCTTTGCCTCTTCCCGGGGTATGCGTGAAAGGAAAAGGGAGTGCATCAGGGCTCATTTACCCGGGTTTACAGCCTCTGCCGTTGACTAGTCTCGATTGGGAGGTAGATATGGATATTCCTATTAAAAAGGCTATCTTTATCAGGAATCTTGGGCTTAAAGGAAAAAATCTTGCCCTGGCACTCTCAGGACATATTAATCTTGCTAAATCGCTGGTGCTGGCCGATGTGGACATTGAGATGGAGGACATTCGAGTGATTGCTGGATACTGGGCTAATAGCCTTAAAGGAGCCACCCGATTGCGTGCAAGATTGAAGGGAGACTGGAAGTCTCGCCTTCTTTCTGCTGATATCAAGGGGAGAATGACCGGTTTCCAACTGGATTCATTTCCACGCATCTCCTCAATTGCCTCCGAGATTAATTACGATGGGATACTCGAATTATCCAAAGGTAAAGAACTGACAATCTCAAACCTGCGTCTTGCTACCCAGACCGCAGAGCTAAGAGCTGATGGGTCATTCAATTTTAGCACCAGGGGGATTCGGGGCAGATGGCAATTGGCCATGCCGCAACTTGCAGAACTATCAGAGTCTCTCGGGTATAAGCTCCGGGGTTCGCTAGAAATAGAGGGAGATGTGAGAGGATATCCTTCGGCACTGAGGTTTGCAGTCAAAACGACAGGACGCGACATCATCGTAGAAAACGTGGGGTTTCAGCACATAGAAGCCATCCTTAGTGCTGAAGGCCCTCCTTTGAAGCCGGTAGGCCATTTGCAGATGGCAATCCGACAGAAGGATCATGCGCTGGATGTTAAGAGCGATTTTGCGCTACAGGGTAACCGGTTGAAGCTCTCTGACATTTCGCTGTCAACCCCAGGGACAAAGGTGGCGGGAAATCTCAGCCTCGATCTCCGTAGGATGATGGCGGAAGGCTCGTTGCAAGGGAGATCTGAGGATCTCTCTTTGTTGTCGCATTTGTTAGGAGAAGATGTCAGCGGTAAAGCAATGTTTAAAGCACGCTTTGCACCGGACAAGGTAGGCCAGAATGTCGTTGTGCATTTCAATGGCAGAGAACTTAAGACCCGTTTCGGACAGTCCGGGGAAGTAAAGCTTAGTGCCTCTTTAATGGATGTCCTCAATGTCCCCAAAGGCACTGCGGAGGTAAAGATCAAGGCTTTTCAAAGGGATGGTTTAATACTTGAAACCATGGAAGCAGATGCTGTAAGTGATGGGCAAAGGGTAACCTTTAAGGCTCATGCAAATGGGCGAAGTGGAGAAGCTTTCCAGGTTGAGGGACAGGGGAATTTGGATCTTTTACAAAAACTTTCACTTTCGCCTCCCGCCTTCTCGCTGTCACCTGATGCCAGGATCAAAGGTCAACTCGCTGCTAAAATCAACCTTGCCCTCATCCAAATGTTACTCCAGATGGAAGATCAAAGCATTGAGGGCTACGTTACCGTTGACCTTGGCTTAGCAGGCACCACAGATTCACCTGAAATAACTGGCTTTGCTCGAATTGAGAAAGCCGCCTATAAAAACGTACGCAGGGGAACAATCCTCAAAGACATCCATGTTCTTATGAAAGCAAAAGGGTGTAGGATGGTTTTGGAGGAAGCTCGCGCCACAGACGGTGAGGATGGTATCATTTCTGCAGAGGGCTGGCTTGATCTTCTCTTCACTAAGGAATCCCCTTTTCAATTGGATGTTAATCTTGACAAGGCGACCTTGCTTCGTCAGGACAACCTGACTACATCAATGGGAGGACACATCACACTCTCTGGCTCCCTTAATGATGTTGTGTCCAGAGGCAGGTTGGTTGTCGGGACAGCAGAGATACGCATTCCCGATCGTCTTACCCCGAAAATCACAGAACTGGAGGTTGTGGAAATCAATCTGCCCAAGAATGAGATGCAACGGCAAAAACTTACCCCGGTTAGTACGGCTCACAGGCTAAGCCTAAATTTGGAGGTTGAACTTCCGGGACGTGTATTTGTGCGGGGCAGAGGACTGGACTCAGAATGGAAAGGGACGCTTCACATTAAAGGAAGCCTCCAAAACCCGGTTATTACAGGTGATATGTCTGTCGTCCGTGGAAACATCAATTTGTTTGGCAAACGGTTTGCCCTGATCAAAGGAAAACTCGCTTTCAATGGCACGGTTCCATCCTCCATAAGCTTAGATGTGACAGCCGAGAACAGACGTACCGATATGATTACACGTGTGCACATCTCAGGAGACCTGTCGTCACCCCGGGTGACTCTTGAATCGGACCCACCATTGCCATCCGACGAGGTGCTTTCACACCTTCTTTTTCGTCGCAGCGCAACTCGTATTACCCCCCTTCAGGCTTTTCAGCTTGCACGTGCAATAAAAGCC
>JBAZOX010000079.1:0-10478 GCA_041648535.1 Desulfobacteria bacterium
ATTATCAGCAAGTTGCGTAAGTTATTAACAAAAATATGAGTTATGAGTCTCCCCCAGACCCCCTCTTTTCAACAAATACAATTAAATTTGAATGGAAAACTGTTCAGTCAGACTAAACCATCACAAACAACCTTGTGAAACTTAACAACTATCTCTTCTATTTTAAACTTTTCAACATAACCATGTTTCGATTTATTGTACTCATCCTCTGTGTTTTAGCCAACCGATGATGGGTAGCCCTGAAACCTGTTCACCTAAATTTATAACCGGCTGATAACATGGATTGTATATCAAATGCCATTCTAACTATATTTGCATCTAATTTCGGCATGAGATGCAATGAATATCCTGTTAAAGCACAATAACAAAGCCTGTTTCCCGGTTTCGAAAAAAGTCTGTTGATGGTTGCAAAGTCTGTGACCGACCGAGCGAAGCCATGTCAACCGTAACGTGCAGAGGGAAGGGAGCAAGGAGCAGGGCAAAGCTCTTAAAATTTTTCTAAATAGACTATCATTTCAAATTCACATAAGCTCAATCGTTAAAAACAAATCAAAAAACGAACATGCAAAACAACCACGTTACTCGATATTTCGAACAAGTTAAGACTGTTGCTGATTTGATCGACAAGCAACAGATTGAATCTTTGGCAAATGCACTTGTCAGTTTGCGAGAGAGAGGTGGAAGGTTATTTCTCTTGGGTGTTGGTGGTAGCGCTGCCAACTGTTCACATGCTGTGAATGATTTCCGTAAACTTTGTGGGATCGAGGCCTATGCTCCTACTGATAATGTCTCAGAACTTACCGCTAGGATAAATGACGAAGGATGGGATGGGGCATTTGCAGGCTGGCTCAAGGGGAGTAAACTTGAGGCAAAAGATGCTCTATTCATTTTATCCGTTGGAGGCGGGAATCTGGAAAAGCAAGTAAGTGTAAATCTTATCAAGGCGATTGATCTCGCACGGGAAAGAAAAGCTACAGTATTCGGTATTGTGGGTCGTGACGGCGGTTACACGAAAAAAGTCGGAGATGTAATTGTGCTTGTTCCTGTGGTCGACGATAAATTAGTGACACCGCATAGCGAAGCCTTTCAGGCCGTAGTCTGGCATTGTCTTGTATCTCATCCTGTGCTTCAAATACAAGCAACTAAGTGGTGATTAGAAAGTTATGTCCCGCAGTCTTTTTAGATCGGGATGGCGTGCTTTGCCGGACTATTGTTCGCAATGGCAAGCCTTATGCTCCACGTCGTATGGAAGATTTCAAACTAATGCCAAATTCACTCCACTCTGTCATGCTTTTGAAGCAGCAGGGATTTAAGGTCTTTGTAGTGACCAACCAGCCAGATATTGGCAACGGTTTGGTTACGCTTGAAATAGTTGAATCTATGCATCAAAAGCTTCGCGGGAAAACAATGGTGGACGATGTTTTTTTATGTGCCCATCGACAGGATGAAGGATGCGAATGCCGCAAGCCGAACCCAGGGATGTTGCTTGATGCTTCCAAAAAGCACGGGGTTGACCTCAGCAAAAGTTTCATGGTAGGTGATCGTGCGAGTGATATTGAGGCTGGGCAAAGATCGGGTTGCAGAACAATTTTTATCGATCGACACTATGCTGAGCCTCGTCCGCTAAATCCTGAGGCAACAGTCAACTCATTGCAAAAAGCAGTTGCCTATATCATTACAAACAATAAAATCAAATCATTATGATAAACATCGCTAACCTCAATGTAAAAATCTTCGCCGATGGCGCAGACCTTAAAAGCATTCGTGCTCTTTACACACAGCCATTTGTCAAGGGTTTTACAACAAATCCCACGCTCATGCGCCAGGCAGGGGTGAGTAATTACAAGTCCTTTGCTCTGGAAGTCCTTCAGGTTGTCCCGGATCGTCCGGTTTCATTTGAAGTTTTTGCTGACGACATCCCAGGCATGGAGGCGCAAGCCTTAGAGATAGCTTCCTGGGGAAAAAATGTCAATGTAAAAATTCCAATCACCAATACCAAGGGCGAGAGCACGGCTACCCTTGTTAAGCGCCTTTCGGATAACGGCGTGGTTTGCAACATTACCGCCATGTTTACACTGGCACAAGTGCAGGGTATCGTCGATATCCTAAATCCTGCAACACCTGCGATTCTCTCCATCTTCGCAGGTCGCATTGCAGACACTGGAGTGGATCCGGTTCCGCTTATGCACGAAGCAGTGAAAATTGCATCTGTCAAACCTAAGGCCGAGATATTATGGGCCAGTCCGCGGGAATTGCTGAATATTTTTCAGGCAAACGAAGTGGGTTGCCATATCATTACCGTCACCCCAGATGTATTGAAGAAGCTCGCAGGGGTAGGCAAGGATTTGACTACTTTCTCGCTTGAAACGGTATCGATGTTTTATAATGATGCCAGGTCTGCAGGTTACACTATTGATATATCTTAAAAATGATAAATTTGCACACTTTAATAATGATCTCAAATATCTCTTATGCTTTTTAATTCTGTATTTATCACCGGAGGTGCAGGCTATATCGGTAGTCTGTTAGTTCCTCAATTGCTGTCGCGTGGATACAAGGTCACTGTTTACGACATCATGTATTTTGGAAATGATTTTCTGCCAAAGGAAAATCCAAACCTAAAAATTATCGAGGGCGACATCCGCGACACGGCTAAGATTTTAGCCACTTGCAAGGGCCATGATGCTTTTGTAAGCCTGGCCTGTATTTCCAATGATGCCAGTTTCGAACTGGATGAACGCTTGTCCACCAGCGTCAATCTAGATGCTTTTGAACCTATGGTTCTCGAGGCCAAACAAGCAGGTATAAAACGATTTGTTTATGCATCCTCCAGTTCGGTTTACGGAGTTTCAGACAAGCCCGATGTAACCGAGGAACACCCACTGGTGCCTTTGACCCTCTATAATAAGTACAAGGGTATGTGTGAGCCGCTTCTTAAGAGACATACCGATGACAATTTTGTTGGGGTTATTTTTCGGCCCGCTACTGTTTGTGGTTATGCTCCCCGACAGCGACTGGATTTGTCAGTAAACATCCTTACCAATCACGCGGTTAACAAAAATAAAATCACAGTATTTGGGGGCGATCAACTGCGTCCAAATCTGCATGTGCAGGATTACTGCGATACGGTTGAGCTATTGCTCAATGCTCCGTCTGAGAAGATTCAAAACGAGATCTTTAATGTTGGGTATCAAAACATGTCCATCATGGAGATTGCACATTTGGTAAAGAAAGTTGTTCAAGAGGAGTTTCCTGATAAAAAAGAAATTGGAATTACCACCACACCCAGTGATGATAATCGGTCCTACCATATCAATTCTGATAAAATCAAACGTGTTCTTGGATTCCAACCTTCACACTCAACTGAAGAGGCTATTCGTGGACTTTGTCATGCCTTCCGGGATGGAAAACTGCCCAACAGCTTTGATGACGACTTTTATTTCAATGTTCGACGTTTAAAACGACTTCAGGCCGTATGATTACAAAACCTATCGCAATAGTCACAGGAGGCGCCGGTTTTATTGGCAGCCACATGGTTGATGTATTACTCGACAACGAATTTGAAGTTCGTGTTATTGATAATCTTTCAGGTGGTCATGAGCGTAATCTGGCACATCGGGCATCGGATCCGCGATTGCATTTCGAGAAGGCTGATATTTGCAACTTGGAACCTGGGAGCAGTCTTTTTCAGGGAGCAAATTATGTATTCCATTTTGCAGGCATTGGCGACATTGTACCGTCGATCGAGCATCCGATTGCTTACATGCAAACGAATGTACAGGGAACTGTACGAGTATTGGAAGCAGCGCGGTCGGCCGGGGTTAACAAATTTTTATACGCGGCATCTTCTTCTTGCTATGGTCTCGCTGCCACACCATCAAGGGAAGACCACCCCATTGCACCACAATACCCTTACGCACTGAGCAAGTATCAAGGCGAACAGGCAGCCTTCCATTGGCACCAGGTTTATGGTCTGCCGGTCAATTCAATACGAATTTTTAATGCCTATGGAACCCGCGTTCGAACTACAGGTGTTTATGGCGCTGTTTTTGGGGTATTTTTTAAACAAAAGTTGGCAGGCAAACCCTACACAGTTGTAGGTGATGGTAATCAGACACGCGACTTCATCTATGTGACCGATGTCGCTCAGGCATTTCTGGCCGCTGCACAAACACAAAGAGTCGGTCAGGTTTACAACGTGGGCGCTGGCGCGCCTCAACGAGTCAACCGCCTTGTTGAACTGCTCGGCGGCGAAGTGGTTTATGTCCCCAAGCGCCCAGGTGAACCGGACTGCACCTGGGCCGACATCGGAAAGATTACCTCCGAGCTCGCATGGAAACCGGAGGTATCCTTCAAAGAAGGTGTGGCCATGATGTTAGCCGAGATAGGGAACTGGAAGAATGCCCCGCTATGGGATCCTGAATCAATTAATAAGGCAACTCAAATTTGGTTTCAATATATGGGAAATAAAAACATAGATGCAAAATGACTGTAGAATTTTTTGAAAAGTACCGCTATAAGCTAAAGACATTCTCAGAATTAATCGATCTTGTTGGTGTATTTCCGCGGCAAAAAAAGGTTATTCTATGCCATGGTGTTTTTGATATTGTTCATCCGGGGCATGTGCGGCATTTAGCTTACGCAAAGACCAAGGCTGATATTTTAATAGCCTCTATTACAGCCGATCGTCATATCAAAAAAGGTATTTATCGCCCTCATATTCCGGAAGGACTTCGTGCATTAAATCTTGCCGCTTTTGAGATGGTCGATTATGTCATGATTGACGACCAGGAAACTCCGCTGAAAATTCTTGCGGAACTCAAGCCAGACTTTTTTGCGAAGGGATTCGAATACACCTCCACAGGATTACCCCCGGCTACACAGGAAGAGGCAGATATAGTTGAAGGTTACGGAGGGCAAATGATCTTTACACCTGGTGATGTGGTTTATTCATCCTCAAAGTTTTTGAATCTCTCACTTCCGCAAGTGCAACTCGAAAAATTGTTGTTATTGATGCAGCTCAATGAGATTAGCTTTGAGAGCTTACGCGATACAGTTCAAAAATTATCGAATTACCACGTACATGTGGTTGGGGATACAATCGTTGATTCTTATACGCGCACGACTTTCATAGGAGGCCAAACCAAGACTCCCACATTCAGTGTGCTCTATCAGGGGCAGGATGATTACATCGGTGGCGCTGGTATTGTAGCTCAACATCTTCGGGCGGCTGGAGCCAGGGTTACCTTTTCAACTATTCTTGGGGATGATCGTCTAAAGGAATTTGTAATAAAAGGTTTGCAAGAGTCTGGTATTGAATTTTTTCCGATCATCGATTCAACCCGGCCAACTACTCAAAAGAACGCCATCATTTCTGGTGGCTACAGACTTCTGAAGATCGACACGTTAGACAACAGTCCGATTTCAGAAGAAATCCTTCAGAAACTTACTGAATCGGTTCAGGAGTCTTCGGCCAATGCAATGGTATTTAGTGATTTTCGGCATGGTATTTTTAATCGTATCAGCGTGCCAGCTTTAACAGAAGCGATCCCACAAGGAACTTTCCGTGTTGCTGATAGTCAGGTTGCAAGCCGATGGGGCAACATTACTGAATTTAAGGAATTTGAACTTATTACACCAAATGAACGCGAAGCTCGTTTTGCTTTGGCTAATCAAGATTCCGGTGTTGGGAGACTTGCCTCATTCTTACAAGATGCATGCAGTTACAAGAATCTCATTCTTAAATTAGGAGATCGAGGCATTTTCTGTGTCAGCCAAAATATGGATGTGAAGAGTTCGTATTTTTCTATTGATTCGTTTGCTAATAATGTTATTGACGCTGTAGGTGCCGGCGATGCTTTGCTTGCATACTCCACGTTGACTATGCTGGCTACTGGCTCATTGGTAATGGCTGGTATCCTCGGGTCGATGGCCGCTGCATGCGAATGTGAACTCGATGGAAATATCCCAATCAGTCCGGAAAACCTGCTGGCTAAAATCGATGCAGTTGAAAAAATGGCCGGCTACAAAACCAGTGTTATAATATGAGAGTAATCGTTGCAGGGCTCGGCGTGCAAGGCTACAAACGTCGTAAACATGCCGGCAAAGACTTTGTAGTTAGTGTGGATCCAGTTAATAAGGAAGCGGAATACCGTAACATAGCTGACGTACCACTCGACAGTTACGATGCCGTTCTCGCCTGCATTCCAGATGAACCTAAAGTGGAACTTTTACGGTACGCAATGACCAATGGTAAGCATGTGTTGGTAGAAAAACCACTTTGGACTGCCAAAGACGAGGAAATTATTGAGTTGGAACAACTTGCCCAAGAGAACAAGGTGGTTTGTTACACAGCCTATAATCATCGGTTTGAGCCATATTTCGTTCAAATGCGTGATCTTATTATATCGGGAAAGCTGGGAAAAATTTATTCATGCCGCATATTCTACGGTAATGGTACAGCAAGACTGGTGCGCGATAGCGTTTGGCGTGATCAGGGTGACGGCGTGCTACCCGATCTTGGATCACATTTGCTCGATACATGCCGTTTCTGGTTTGGGAATGAATTAGGCGAATTCAAGTTGAGTGCAGCCCATAATTTTGAAAACCGTGCTCCTGATCATATTATAATCAGCTCTGAAGAAAATCAACCCCGGATCGAACTGGAAATGACATTGTGTATGTGGCGCAACCACTTTACCTGCGACATTCTGGCTGAGAAAGGAACAGCTCATATTGAGTCACTATGCAAGTGGGGGCCAACTACCTTTTCACACTGTATGCGGGTACTTCCCTCAGGAAGGCCTCCTGAAACCAGGGTAACCCTGGTGCAAGAGGATCCGACCTGGGAGGCTGAATACAATCATTTCAAGCAACTTGTGGAATCCGGTACGGTTACCGACCTATCCAATGACCTTTGGCTACAAATCAACCTTCGTCGGCTTGGTTTATCTATGAAAATCAATTAAATGGTCCTAAAATCAGATAATATTAAAAGTCCGGGAAATTCTGAAATAGCAAAACCAATAATCGGTTTCGCCGGCCTTACCCATTTGGGACTTAACACAGCAGTGGCCAGCGCTGCACATGGCTTTCAGGTAGTGGGCTACCACGATGATTCTGCACTTGTCGCTCAACTTAACAGTGGCAAGCCACATATACTGGAACTGGGGTTGCCCGAACTATTAAAAGAGCACCAGGAACGAATAAACTTTAGCACCGATTCAAAAAGTCTGGTGCATTGCAACATCGTCTACATCGCTGTGGATGTGCCAACCGACGACCAGGGCGCTAGTGATTTGGCTCCTATCCATCGCATGCTGAAGACGGCAACTGCAGCTATGCGACCAGACGCATTGCTGGTGATACTTTGCCAGGTGCCGCCCGGTTTTACAAGGCAGATTGAGTGGCCTGCAGAACAGCTTTATTATCAGGTGGAAACACTCATCTTTGGCCGGGCTGTTGAACGGGCAATGTATCCGGAACGCTTTATTTTAGGTTGCGCCAACCCAGCTCAAACCCTTAATGCAAAACTGTATAATTACCTGAAGGCCTTTGATTGCCCGATACTTCCTATGCGCTACGAAAGTGCTGAATTGGCCAAAATCTCCATCAATATGTGTCTGGTAGCTGCTGTAAGTACCGCAAATACCCTCGCCGAGATCTGTGAGCACATTGGCGCCGACTGGTCCGAGATTGTGCCTGCGCTACGACTTGATAAACGAATCGGACAATATTCATATTTAACTCCAGGCCTGGGAATTTCCGGAGGCAATTTGGAACGTGACCTTGCTACTATACTACGCTATGCTGAAAAACATAATACAGACGGAGGGGTAGTCGCTGCATGGGTAAAAAATTCGCGACACCGGAAAGATTGGGCATGGGATACCTTCAAAAAACTTGGACTTGAAAACAAACTTTCAGAACGGATCGCTGTGTTGGGCCTTACTTATAAAGAAAATACTCATTCCATCAAAAACTCTCCTGCTCTGGTTTTTCTGGCGCATTTAACTGATCGTAAGGTAGTAGCTTTTGACCCGGCAGCGCCACTTGAGGCCACTGGCCCTAATGTTTCACGCACAACTACTGCTATTGAGGCTTTAAAAGGAGCCGATGTTTTGGCAATAATGACACCTTGGCAGGAGTTTAGCCTGATTACAACAGAATTGCTTTTGCAGAACATGGCTGGCAGAATTGTTATCGATCCTTATCGGATGCTTGACGGCACGGCGCTAAAGGCTCAAGGTTTCATTTACGCGACGCTGGGAGCGCCAGTTAAAGAATAACATATGTTAACACATCTTCACACCGAACCAGTCCTACCTGCCCGTGTTGTCATTTTGGGCGCTGGCGGTTTTGTCTCCTCAGCCGCACAGCGTAGGCTTGAAGCATTGAATATACCGGTACTTGCGCTGACACAGGCAATGTTAGACTTAGCATATCAGGATGCCGGTACACGATTGGCAAACATATTACACCCTGATGACTCACTCCTTTTCGTTGCGGCCAAAGCCCCTGTCAAGTCAGAGGCGATGCTGATTGAAAACCTTCGCATGTGTGAATCGGTGTGCGAGGCATTGAAGAAAACCCCTGTAAAATACGTGGTATATATCAGTTCCGATGCGGTTTATGCCGACAGCGATTCTCCGCTGACGGAAAGTTCTTGTGCACAGCCCGGCTCTCTTCACGGGGTTATGCACCTTGCCCGTGAAGTAATGCTTTCCAATGCCTGGCAGGGACCGTTATGTTTTTTGCGGCCGACATTAATCTATGGGAAAGACGATCCCCATAACGGCTATGGACCTAACAGGTTTCTGAGACTGACAGCCGCAGGGAAAGACATCGACCTCTTTGGCGATGGAGAAGAGCGGAGGGATCATATCTGGATTGAAGATGTTGCCGAAATTATAAAACGGGTGATTCTGAGCCACAGTGTGGGAATTCTGAATATCGCAACCGGAGAAGTGGTTTCATTCCATGATATCGCCGAACAGGTGGTTCAATTGTCATCGTACAAATCTCAAATAAAATGTAATCCGCGCTCCGGACCCATGCCACATAAGGGTTATCGCCCGTTTAACATTAACGCTATTCATCAGGCATTTCCGGATTTTCATTGCCTACCCTTGTCAGATGGCTTGAAGCTTTGTTACAATTATTGAAATAAGATTTACAAACAAAAGGATTAATAAATGGAAACATTTAATAAGAGTGATTCTGCGAAATTCTTTGCTCATCACATCGGAGGACGGGCTGGAAGTGTAGCATTTCCTGATTTGACAAAATTCAGGGAGGAAATCGTAAACGTAATCTATGATGCGGATGCTAGTTGTCTTGCACAAATCGAAGATGTATGGTACGGGAAAAACGTATTGGTTTTGCCTTATTGCTTATCGAACAAATGTGGGCCGGCAAAATTTAACATAAATTACGATCCGTATGGAAGTTCGTTATTTCCGTTGAACCCGAGTTTTGGTAACTTTTATATTAAAGGACAGGATGGGTCCTCTGATGGTCTTATGGCAGGTGTGCTGAAAACCGAAAAAATTATCGACGTGGAGACCCATACACTTGATTCTCTAGTTGAGACGAATGTAACACCTCCGCCTGATTTTTTATCGATTGACACACAGGGGGCTGAACTACTTATTCTTGAAGGCGCGTTGCATTGTCTGAATCAAAATATTGTTGCCGTTGAAGTTGAGATTAATCTTGCACCGCTCTATGAAGGGGCCCCACTATTTGGTCAGTTAGACGAGTTTCTCAGGAAACACAACTTTTTATTAGTGAATATAGAGACTATTGACATCGGGTACAAAAGAATTTCTAAGTCTTGCAGGGGAGCAGGAATTCCTTTACAAGGAGAAGCGCTTTATCTCCTCAAACCGGATTCTGTTAAAGGATCAGATAATATTGAGCTTACAAGGAAATTAGAAAAGTTGGCTTTTGCGGCATTAGCTTTCGGGTACACAGAAGTCGCTTTTGATGCCCTTGAAAGATCTGTTAATTTGGCACCTGATGTGCCAAGGCCACAGTTGTATCAAAAATTCTTGTGCAAATTTTTCGAAGAAGTAAGACAGCGCACTGATATTCCCTTGCTTTGGCATGAGATCTATTCATTTGAAGAAAGCGATAGTCGATTTGCCGGCGTAGGGGGTGTATCAACAACACAGAGGTACCTAAAATTGCTCAGGGATCAACCTTTCAGGTATTCCCTCATAATAACGGGGAAAATTTTACGGAAAATATACTATGCAGTGATATCTATGATTCAAAAATCTCTTGCGATATTCAGGATCAAGGTATCATTACTTCCCAAAATAACACGGTTCGACTCCTTTCTGCTCAACATAGATTTTCACGGTAAAAAACTGGGCGTATATTAAGAATACGAAGCTCCTTCAAAGATAAGTTTTTTATTTCCAAGCCAAGAATACCCTTGTTTGAATTTTTGCATAACTTCAAGTATGAGCGGG
>JBAZOX010000080.1:0-10421 GCA_041648535.1 Desulfobacteria bacterium
GAACCGATACTTAATTTTGAAACTGTACCGTTCACCAATGAAAATCCTACAACAAGTGAAAAATGGGACTTGACACCATTTTCCCATAAGAAATAGGAAAACTAGTATGGTGACTCCCCTTCCCTAAAAAAATCAGAAATCGAGCGGACTTTTCGCCTCTTTCACCGTCCTGCTTGGAATGCAATGGGTGTAGATCATCGTGGTCTTCACGTTGCTGTGGCCGAGAAGCTCCTGGATTGTCCGAATGTCGTAATTCGCCTGCAAAAGATGGGTTGCAAAACTGTGGCGGAAGGTGTGGGAGGTGACGCGCTTGGTGAGCTTGGCACGCCGGACCGCTTCATAAAGGGCTTCCTGGACATGAGTTTCGTGCAGATGGTATCGCCGCAGTTCTTGTGCCGCCGAAACCTGCGTGAGTGTCTTTTGCGGGAAGAACCACTGCCAGATAAAGTCCTTCGCTGCGGAGGGATACTTCTTTTCAAGCAGGTCGTCAAGAAACACTCCTGCATATCCCGCAGCGAGATCTCCATCATGAATGTTCTTTACAACCTCAAGTTGGGAAGTCAGTTCCGGCACAATCGTCTGCGGAAGAGGAACCGTGCGGTCCTTTTTCCCTTTTCCGTGGACAGTGAGTATTCCGGCTTCGAAGTTAAAATCCTTCACGCACAGTTGCAGGCATTCAAACAACCTGAGCCCGCAACCGTAAAGCAATTTGACCACGAGACCATAAGGATATTGGAGGTGCTTCAGTACGGTCTCTATTTCCTTTCGGGAAAGAACTACCGGAATATATTTCGACTTTTTCGCACGGGGAACGTCCCTGTGATCTCCGAAGTCCTTCTTGAAAATATGCCGAAAAACAAACAGCAAGGCATTGAAGGCCTGGTTTTGAGTCGAAGCGGAGACATGACGTTTTACGGCGAGATAGGTGAGGTATTCTTTCACATCAGCCGACGACAGTTCATGAGGCGGTTTGTTCCGTAGAAACTTCTGGAACTGCCGTGCCCAAAGAGAATAGGCCTTGAGAGTTTTCCGGGAATAATGCCGCGTTTTGATCTCAGATGCCAGTTCGTCGATAACCTTATCCCATTCCGGAGAGTCTGAGTTTACTGCATATTCAACTGAAGAAGTATATTTCGTCTGTTGAGGCTCTGAAACTGACAATACTGTTGTTTGTGATAGTTCACCATCATGGGCTATTTCCTTTTTTAATGGTGTTTTAGCATTAACAGGCGTAGGCAAGGTTTGGTCCAATATGGAACGGGAGGGTTTTAAACCCGCCCGTATTACCTCAAAATAAAAAGATCCGGCATGGGCGGCCTGTTTTTGCTGGACCGGGGTCTGTTTCTTTTCCCGCAACTTTTCGATAAATAAACGCACCCACTCCGACTTGGAATCCGGCACGGGGTATTTACCGCAAAAATCCAAAAAGTACCGAAGCCATTTTTTATAATCAGAGTGAACGGAAACGGCTAACCTTTTTTTTGTGAGGATAGCCTCATATTGAACTAAAATATTGTCCGGTATTTTGAGCATAGTATGTTAAACAGAAGCTGACTAATACGACGATAGTTATATTATCCAAGTTGCATAGTATAATGAACTTGGGTAGTTACGTCAAGATGTATTTTTTATTTTATTGACTGTGCTGAAACTTCCTGATATTATCCAGAAAACTGTTCAATAATATGTTCCCCCCTCCGCTTTGCTCCGGGGGGAATGCGGCAGTTGAGCAGCGAACTCCTGAACCTCCCCTCCGCTCCGCTGCGGGGAGAACCAGGAGTTCGAGACAGATTGCCCCTCCGGGGCACTGCTCAACTGCCGCATTAAGCCAATGATGGAATCTTATGATAATTGAAGATATTAAAAACGCAATCCAAAACAGTCGCATTAGGATCACTGATCATGCTGACGAAGAGGCGGAGACAGACAATTTAACTTTTGATGAAATATTTTTCTCGGTATCGCAGGGTGAGATAATCGAACAATATCCTGATGATAAGCCATATCCAAGCTGTCTAATAAATGGTCAGACTTTTGGCGGTGATGCTGTTCATAGTGTATGGGCTTTTAATGAAAATAGCCAATGGGCAGTTTTGATAACGGTATATCGGCCCGATCCAGATATTTGGGTCAATTTTCGAATAAGGAGGGAAAAATGATGTTACCCTTTGAAAAATGTCCTGTTTGTGGGGGTGAATTAAAGGAGAAGATAGTCGAAAAGATTTTACACGGAGGAAATCATACTGCTGTTTTACAAATCCATGCTGAAGTGTGTCTCCATTGCGGTGAACGATTATATGCTGAGGAAACCGTAAGATTATTTGAAAAAATTAGGAACAAATTAAAAAGGCAAGATCTTTCCGGCTTTGATCCTTTAGGACAGGCATTTGCAGTAGATAAGGAATGGCTTAACAAGCAAATGCAACCGACCGCTAAAAGCGTCGGCTGATTTTTGCGTTCCCCCCTCGCTCCGCTCGGGGGGAATAATATGTTGAGCTCCTTACATAATTGTTGTTGACAACGTGTATCCCTATGGCTACAATCTGGTTATGATTGAAATCCGAAAAACTGAAATTTTCGCTAAATGGCTTGATGGGTTGCATGACATTCGTGCACGCGCTCGGATCCTTGCCCGTATAGAGAGGTTGGCGGCTGGAAATCCCGGGGATGTTAAGACCGTGGGTGAAGGCGTTTCGGAGCTGCGGATTGATTATGGACCCGGCTATCGGGTGTATTACAAAAAGCACGGACGGAAGGTGGCCATATTGCTGGCAGGTGGCGACAAGAGCACTCAGGCCAAGGACATCAAAATCGCTTTACGTCTATCACAGAATCTATAGGAGCATATCATGGCTAAAACCATCACTACCAAATACGATGTTGCTGAACATCTTAGAACCCCAGAAGAAATGGCTGCTTATCTTGAAGCCTGTATTGAGGAGGCAAATGGCGATGCCGCTTTCATTGCAAAAGCTCTTGGTGATATCGCCCGGGCAAAGGGTATGTCACAAGTGGCACGTGATGCCGGTCTGTCCCGTGAAAGCCTTTACAAAGCACTTTCTGGGGAACGTAGTCCAGGCTTCGACACAATTCTTAAGGTAATAGGTGCTCTCGGCCTAAAATTGCACGCAGAAGCAGTTCATATGAATAGTTCAACGGCCCAACCAGTCGCTTGAGCAGAGCGGAACAACTTTCTGCTTTTAATAGACAATCTGGCACACCGCCTGCTCAGCTAATCGTTAGGCGAGAAAATAAATGATCACTTTCGGTAGAAAAGTCAGTAATGATTATGGATGGGAAATAACCCTATTCCATAAATTACGAGAGTTTTCTGATGGAGTGACGTTTCTTGAAACGAAAATAAATTGGAGAATTCCTGGGGAGAATTCCTGGGACACAATACCTAATTCCCCTAACCAGGATAATAGAGACGATGACCATCACCGGCAGATCAAAACTGATATGCAACCTTTTCCTGACTTGACTCCAAATATTCTGGGCACACAATACAGATTTATCTAAAAAGTTCACACTGAAAATTCGTTAACACTTATAGTTAAATGCATAAAGAGCACGAAACGATATTAACAAAGGAATATATGCGCCGGATAAATCAATCTCTCTCCAAAATCCTTGGGTACACAGGACCCCTATTAACTTAGATTTTAGACAAACGTTAACCGGTTATCTTTCTCCCTGCCGGTATCTTCTTTCTTAGAATGACCTTTGTTGTTTCAACGATTGCGAAGACAACCAAGGCGAACCCGACAATTATACCCAGGTCGGAGAAAGAAGGTTTTATGATGCCAAACACCTCACGCACAGCTGGAATCTGGATTAACACAGCAATCAGTGCGAGTTCCCATACAAGGGTAATAAGAAGCCATTTATGCGGAGGTGCTTTGAAAACACTGTATATGAGGGAACGACAGTTGATGGCGATAACAAACTCTACAATAATGAAGAGAAAGAATATCTTCGTCCTTGCATGCGCTATATCAGAGAGATCGTGGAAAAAAAGAAGGTAGAAGAAAGGGCACTCAACTAAGACTGCCCGCAATATGAAAGATTTTACATCCCATCCAAAGATACTCTCTTTCGGATCTCTTGGAGGTCTCTCCATAATATCATGGTCAGGGGGTGCAACCCCAAGAGCAAGTGCAGGAAGTCCATCGGTTGCCAGATTTATATACAGTATGGCAGCCGGCAAAAGGGGTAAAAAATCTAAACCCATTATTAAAACTATCCCGCCAATGACTACAACCTCTGTTATATTGCACTGAAGGAGATAGGCGAGATATTTCTTTATATTATCATATATCCATCTGCCCCGCTCTATAGCCGTCACAATAGTTGCAAAGTTATCATCGCTCAGAATCATATCCGATGCCTCTTTGGCCACATCTGTACCTGTTATTCCCATGGCTATACCAATATCAGCATGCTTCAGGGCAGGAGAATCGTTCACCCCATCGCCTGTCATGGCTACAATCTCACCCCTGGCCTGCCATGCTCTGACTATCTTTACTTTGTCCATCGGGGATACCCTGGCATATACAGTAACCTTCTCCACTATATCCTCGAAATGCTCATCGGTCATTTTTTCTAATTCTTCACCACTCAATACAAGATCGCCATCTTTGTAAATAGCAAGCTCCCTGGCTATAGCCACAGCCGTGAGTTTATGGTCTCCTGTAATCATAATGGGCTTAATATGGACTTTTTTGCATGTCCTGACAGCTTCAATAGCCTCCTCCCTTGGAGGGTCTATCATCCCGATGAGCCCAAGAAAGACCATATCCCTTTCAATCTGCTCTTCGACCAGTGGACTATCTGACTCAAGTTCTCTATATGCCACGGCAAGAACCCGCAAAGCATCCTGTGCCATCTCCCCGTTTGTTTCCAGGACATGAGCCCTTTTTTCAGGGGTTAGTTCCGCTATTTCATCTCCCTCTATTATACAGGAGCATTTTTCTAAAACCACTTCAGGGGCGCCTTTCATAAAGGCTATACATCTGGAATCATCGATTTTTTGGACGGTTGTCATTAGCTTCCGCTCAGAGCTAAAAGGAATCTCTTCTATCCTCGGATAGGTTAATCTCTGTTCTTGGATATTAAGCCCCGCTTTAGCGGCTGCAACCACAAGAGCCCCTTCTGTAGGGTCCCCCTTAATAGACCATTTACCATCATCTTTCCGGTTAATATCTGCATCGTTACATAATAAACCCCCCTGAAGCAATAATTGAAAGGATTTGTTCTCTATTACATTTACTTCATCAGATCCTCTGAACTCTCCCTCTGGCGTATAGCCCACACCTGTGACTTCAACCATCCTTTTACTTAAAAAGACCCTTCTTACGGTCATTTCGCCCTTAGTCAACGTCCCTGTTTTGTCAGTACATATCACAGTGGTACATCCTAAGGTTTCTACTGCAGACATCTTCCTGACAAGGGCATTTTTTCTGGCCATGGCATGCATGCCAAGGGCGAGGGTTCCTGTGACAATAGCTGCTAAAGCCTCAGGGACTGCTGCAACAGCAAGGGCCACGGCAAACATAGTCATTTTGATGATGAATTCGAAGTCAACCGAGCCTCCTATCAGTTCCCTAATCAGGCTAATTCCTGCAACCAGCCCAGATATACCAAGGCAAATGCCTCCCAGCCATTTGCTGATTTCATCTGTTCGTTTTTCCAGAGGTGTCTTTCCTGGGTCAATAGCGGCTACCTCCTCGGCAATCTTACCGAACTCCGTCTTCATGCCTGTGCTGGTAACCACTACCCTGCCCCTTCCATAGCTTACAGTCGTACCGGTAAAGACCATATTCTTTCTGTCTGATACAGGTGTGTTTTCCGGCAAAACTCTCACATTCTTGCTAACTGGGGCAGATTCTCCTGTAAGGGAGGCCTCATCACATCTTAAGGAGTGTATTTCTATTAATCTGGCATCTGCCGGGATTTTATCTCCTCCCTCCAGGGGTAATATATCCCCGGGGACAAGTTCCTCCAAGGGAATTTCCACTTCTCTACCCCCCCTTAAAACTTTTATGGTAGGAGAAAGCATCTCTTTTAATGCCTCAATTGCCCGCTCTGCCCTATACTCCTGGATAAATCCCAGGACCGCACAGAATACAACGATGACCAGGATAACAGCAGCATCTACTATCTCTCCTACCAGCGCTGAAAAGATGACGGCCAGAATAAGGATAAGGAGAAGGAGGTTTTTGAACTGGTTATAGAATATGGTAAGGGGTGAGATTCTTTTTTCATGTTTAAGCCTGTTGTATCCGTATTGTTCAAGGCGCTTCCTTACCTCCTCCTCATCTAAACCCCTATCAGGATCTGTCCCCAGTTCTTTTAAAACACCTTCAACATCGATCGAATGCCAGAGGAGCTCCTCCACAGATATACCTCCAAGTTTGATGAAGTCGTAAAAAGTCAAAATCAGACGGCACAGTAAAAAAATCCAGAGACCCTTTTGCTTTTTATACTCTATTTATTTTTAAAAATGCAAGTTAAAAGGCAAACTCAGTTAGAAAGCTCACACGGGGCTTTCTAACTGAGTAAAGGATAGAAGCAAAGGAAAGGTGGTAATTTTGAAAATCCACTGATAATTTCTGTTGACACACATCCTTTATCTTGGTAAAAAGTTTATAAGGCATTAACTATAACAACCATACATAAAGGAGGGGTTACTATGGACTTAGGTTATAAAGGAAAAACCGTGGTAGTTACTGGAGGAGGCTCTAATATTGGCAGAGCCATATCCTTGACCTTTGCTAAAGAGGGCGCAAATGTGATGATCGGGGATATAGATACAGCACAGGCTGAAAACGTTGTCAAAGAAGCAAATGCCTTTAAAGCCGGAGGAAAAACCATTACAACTAAATGTGACGTAACAAGTCTGGACAATGTACAGGCTATGTTTAAAAAGGCCAATGATGAGTTTGGGCAGATAGATGTTTTGGTAAACAATGTAGGATGGGATCAAATGATGCTTTTTACCGAAACTACGCCGGATTTTTGGAACAAAGTGATAACCATCAACTACGTAGGGGTACTGAACTGCACCAAGACTGCCCTTGATTATATGATAGGAAGGAAGAGCGGGGCAATTGTCAGCATCAGTTCCGATGCCAGCCGTCAGGGTGAATATAAAGAGGCAGTATATGGAGGCGTGAAAGGTGCCGTTAACAGCTTCATCAAAACGATAGCCAGGGAAAACGGTCGTTTTGGTATAAGGGCCAATGTGGTATGTCCTGGAGTAACTGTGCCAACAGAGTCTGGCGAGATTGGAGAAAAAAGCATGTGGAAAAAGGCCGCAGAGTTCTTTACCCCTGAGCAGCTGGAGAAGGTTGCAAAGGCATACCCCCTTCGCAAGGTTGGAAAACCTCAGGATATAGCCAGCGCTGTGGTCTTTCTCGCCTCAAATGAAGCAGCAGGTCATATAACTGGTCAGATTCTTAGTGTAAGCGGGGGATACAGCATGGTGTGATAAAACAGCTAATGTAATACAGTAATCAAATACTGGAAAGAGGGGTAGGATAACACAGGAACCTGTGTCCGCCCCTTTTTTAGTTTGAGAGCTTTAAAAGTATTTTTGTTTTGAAAAGGGATATTTTTTTAAACTCTTTAAACTCTTGAAAAAAACAATGA
This sequence comes from Desulfobacteria bacterium, assembly GCA_041648535.1. Taxonomy (GTDB): domain Bacteria; phylum Desulfobacterota; class UBA8473; order UBA8473; family UBA8473; genus UBA8473. The sequence goes on from JBAZOX010000080.1 coordinate 7,654, forward strand.
TTCATGAGATATAGACTGACAGCTTTAGGAAACAAAAACAAGATGCTTTTTATTCCGGGACCTTCGTTCAAATGAGTCTTCTAATAGTTGTAAAAGCCTCCCTTTCATTTGCCGGGAAGCAGATTTTTAGTGAAATAGGGTTGCAAGTAGAACCGAGGGACAGGATAGGTCTGGTGGGCCCAAACGGATCCGGGAAAACCACCTTGCTCCGGCTTATCATGGGGGAGGTTTCCCCTGACAGCGGTGAAGCCTTGGTGACAAAAGGTACCCGGGTAGGTTACCTGCCCCAGGATGTCCAGGAAACCCTGTCCGGGCCTCTCTTGCAATCTGTTATTGAATCCGTTCCTGGGCGAGTAGATATGGAAAATGAGCTTAGAAAGGCAGAGACCTCTCTTAAAGAAGCATCTTGTAAACATGACCAAATAAGAATTGCCGAAAAACTAGGCGAAATCCATCAGGAGATCAACCGGCTTGATCTGGAGTACCCGCGTCATGCGGCGGAAAAGATACAGTTAGGGCTTGGATTTGTGACATCTGATTTTGACAGGTCTGTTTCTTCTTTAAGCGGTGGATGGAAAACGAGGGCAGCCCTGTCCAGTCTTCTATACCAGAGACCCGACTTGCTTCTCCTGGATGAACCGACCAATCATCTTGACATTCCGTCCGTGCATTGGCTTGAACAGTTTCTGCAGGACTTCAGCGGTGCCATGATTCTTGTGTCCCATGACAGGGATTTTCTAAACCGGCAGATCAATCGAATTATCAGCTTTGGTCAGGAAGGTATGAAATCTTACAGCGGCAATTACGATTCCTACCTGAATGCCCATGAGGAAGAACGCATAACCCTTGAGGCAAATGCCAGAAAGCAGGAGCAAAGAGTTAAAGAGGCGGAGAAATTTATTGAAAGATTTCGTGCCAAGGCCAGTAAAGCCAGACAGGCACAGAGCAAGATTAAATTGCTCAACAAAATGGAAGTCGTTAAAACCCACCGCAGAGAAAAGGTGACCCATTTTTCCTTCCCTGACGTTCCTCGAAGTGGAATGGTTGTCGTATCCATCAAGGGTTTGTCAAAAGGGTTTGATGAGATGCCTTTGTATAAAGACATTAACTTGGGCGTGTTAAGGGGAGAAAGGATAGCCATTATCGGACCAAATGGATGCGGCAAGACAACCTTGCTCAGGATGGTTGCCGGTGAAATAGAACCGGATAAGGGAGAGATATCGTTGGGGCATAAGGTCAGTATGAGCTATTTTGCACAGCATCACTCAGACATGCTTGACCATCAAAAGACTGTGATTGAAGAAGTGTACCAGGCTTCTCCTGATGAGAGCATCGGTTTCGTAAGAGGGGTCTGTGGGGCATTCCTCTTCTCAGGGCAGGACGTGGATAAGACTATAAGTGTCCTGTCTGGGGGTGAAAGGGCCCGTGTCTCACTTGCAAAGCTTCTTGTCAAACCCGGAAATCTTATGGTAATGGATGAGCCAACCAACCATCTTGACATTTCATCTTCAGAGGCATTGATCGACGCGCTTTCTGAATACAACGGAACCCTGCTTTTTGTTTCGCATAACCAGTCATTTGTTAACAGGCTGGCAACAAAGATATGGGATATAAGAGGAGGCGAAATCGTAGAGTACCAAGGAAATCTGGATGAATATTATTACCATATTGCCAGGGCCGAAGAGGAACCAGCTAAAGGTTATGACCAGGAAACATTATATGAAGGAAGAAGGGGTAAGAGAGCATCGGTCAAAAAGGGACAAGATCGAAAAAAACAAAAAAGGGGGAAAGCGGAAAAACGGCAACTGATATACGATACTCTGAAACCGATCCTCGCGGAAGTTGATCGTTTGGAAGAACGAATTGCTGAACTTGAAGTAAGGCAGGTAGAGCTGGAGAGACTGCTTGCAGAACCTGACATGTTTAATGATAACAACAGGAGTGTTCTGCTTCTTAAAGAATACAAAACAGTCAGAGAAGAGCAGGATGAGTTGCTCCTGAAATGGGAGCAGACTCAGGGCAAGTTGGAAACAAGAAGAAGGGAGCTGGGGATGGGTAACCGTTTATAGGGAACGGTTGCAATTAGTCCATTCTGAAAAATGGAAAATTTCCTTTGGAGCAAACATGAGCAGGATTTTTGGGGAACCCATCTGTACGAAACTACATGACAGGTCAGACCGTTTGAGCAGGAGAGAGGTTTTATGAAACGAGAGAATTTAAGGAATATCGCCATTATTGCCCATGTTGATCATGGCAAAACAACCCTTGTGGATGGCATGCTTCATCAGGCCGGCATATTTCGTGCCAATGAAAAGGTGCAGGAAAGGGTCATGGACAACATTGACCTGGAGCGGGAAAAGGGGATTACCATTATGGCTAAGAATACCGCTGTTACATACAACGGTGTGAAGATAAATATTGTTGATACCCCAGGGCATGCCGATTTCGGAGGTGAAGTGGAAAGAACAATGAAGATGGCGGATGGCGTTCTCCTGTTAGTTGATGCTTCGGAGGGTCCGCTGCCTCAGACAAGGTTTGTCCTGAAAAAGGCTCTTGAGCTGAATCTACCGGTGATCCTGGTTATCAATAAAATAGACAGGTCTGATGCCAGGATAGAGGAGGTTTTGAATGAGGTCTATGACCTGTTCATTGACCTCGATGCTACGGAGGACCAACTGGAATTCCCAATTGTCTATACTAATGCCAAACATGGGATTGCAAAACGCAATCTCAGTGACGAATCGAGTGATTTAACGCCGCTCTTTGAG
>JBAZOX010000081.1:0-10390 GCA_041648535.1 Desulfobacteria bacterium
GAGGATAGAGGCAAAAAACAGTAAGGGAACGAGGTTAGGCCGTCACAATGGTTTTGTAGATGTAAGTTTTATTGATACAGGGGTTGGAATACCCAGGGAAAATCTGGATAAGATTTTCGATCCATTCTTTACCACGAAAGACTCCGATAACGGGACAGGGCTCGGTTTGAGCATAGCGTACACAATAGTAAAAGAACATAATGGCAAGATCGATGTCAACAGTGTGGAGGGCAAAGGAACGACCTTTACTATAAGATTACCAACCCAAAATATGCAATAGAGATTTTTTTCTAGGACGTGTTTTATGGAGTTACCTGAAAAGATATTAATAGCGGATGATGAAAAATACACCAGAAGCTACTTTGAAATCCTCTTAGGAGATGCTGGATATATTACTAAGTCGGTTACCAGCGGTTATGAAGCTATTAAAATGTGCTATGAGGATACCTTCGATCTCGTTCTCCTCGACATAAGAATGTCTGATATAGATGGAATTAAAGTTCTTAAGCAACTAAAAGAGATAGACCATGAGCTTTCGGTAATTATGATTACTGCCTACGGGACCATGGAGAATGTGATTGAAACTATGAAAATGGGTGCATGTGATTTTCTTACAAAGCCCTTCGAAGACTCCAACAAGGTACTGATAAGTATAAAGAATGGATTGTCTCAGAGGAAGTTAAAAAAGGAAAATATCTATCTCAAGAGCCAACTGGACTTTCAGGTATCCGGCATAGTCGGTAAGAACAAAAAAATGAAGGCGACCTTCGAATTGATAAGAAAATCAGCCTTGGTAAACTCCAATGTATTGGTAGAAGGTGAAAGTGGGACAGGTAAGGAACTCGTTGCTCGCGCCATTCACCAGAACAGTCCACGGAGTGACAAAAGGTTTTTGGGGATAAACTGTACGGCATTACCGGAAAACTTGCTGGAGAGTACCCTTTTCGGGTATGAAAAGGGGGCATTTACTGGCGCACATAGAACGACTAAAGGGTATTTTGAAGAGGCAGACGGGGGAACCCTTTTCCTGGACGAGATTGGTGATACAAACCTATCCTTCCAAGTTAAATTGCTGAGAGTCATACAGGATCGGGAGTTTATAAGGGTGGGAGGTACAAAATCCGTCCCAATAGATATCAGGCTTGTTGCTGCTAGCAGCGGTGATCTTCAAAAGAAGGTAGACTCTGGAAGTTTTCAGCTTGCCCTCTATTACAGACTGAATGTAATTAGGATATTACTTCCCCCTCTGAGGGAGAGAAAGGATGATATTCCCCTTCTGGTAGACCATTTTTTGAAGAAGTTATCGAATATAATAGGGGTTGATAAAAAGGATATATCCGCAGACGCGTTGGATACTCTTATTAACTACCGATGGGATGGTAATGTTCGGGAACTCGAAAACGTGATTGAAAGGGCAATCGTTTTTCAACCAGAGAAGACGATAACAGTCAGGGATTTACCCAACTACATCATGGAGGAGCCCAAAGAGAAATCTGAAAAATGGTTTGCGTTATCCTCCTTTGAAAAGGCCAGAGACGAGTTTGAAAAAAGGTACATCCAAGAACTCTTGGATAAGACAGAAGGGAATCTAAACGAGGCTGCAGCCCTTGCAGAATTACATCCATCTACACTCTACCGTAAGATCAAACGACATAAGACTTAGCGAAATGTGTCATCTAAATTACAAATCTAACCCTTCTTACCTTATTTGCAATAATGCAAAAATTGTGCAAGCTTGCAAATCCTGTTCGCTGAAACACCTTACCAACCGTCAAGGATTTTGATGAGAGAGGATTTGCAAAATTGCAAACGCCAGTGTCCAGACATTCCTCCTTCTGACAAATCCATATTAACACTTTTTGATCGTTTGTTCATGATATATGGCTAAAAAACAAAGACTTACATTAAAAACAAACGACTTTCCTTGTTTGGGGACATGCGTTGGTATGAGTATTGCTTGGACTATATTTGCAGTCTTTATACATAGCGTCATAAATAATTGCGCATATTGCAAAATTCATTGCTCAGAAAATCAATATGTTATACTGATTCAACCATCAAATTATGCGCATGAATTTATGCTGTCATGTATAGGTAATTGGTTTTAGCTCCAAAAGCCACATGGGGTGGTGACTATGTTAGGCTCTTAAAAACAGCTATAGAAAAAGAAAGGTTTGTTCCGATAACGGGGTAGAGAAAGTTTTCAGAATAAGGTCTATAATGGACACATAAGGAAATGAAGGAATTAATTTGGGTTAAGGAGGTATAAAGTAGTGCAAGAGCCGAGAATAAGAATTTTACTGGCAAAGCCTGGTGCAGATTGTCACGATAGGGGAGCCCATGTGCTGGTTCAAGCGTTCAAAGATGCTGGAATGGAGGTTATCTACACAGGGCTTTATCAGACTCCCAAGATGATTACAGAGACTGCGATACAGGAGGATGTGGATATAGTAGCTCTAAGCTGTTTAAGCGATTCCTCTGCGATTCTTTTTACGGAGGTAATGAGGCTCCTCAAAGAAGGGGGGGGAGACGGGATTTGTGTTATAGGTGGGGGTACGATTCGGGAAGAGGACAGACCTTTTCTGGAGGAGGAAGGAGTCACTGGCAATTATGGTCCGGGGACGCCACTTAAGGTAATAGTCGACCATATTGTAGAAAGGGTTCACAACGAAAGATGTAAGAAAACACAACAGGGGGGGCTAAGATAATGGCGGAGAACGAAATCACCGTAGAGAGGGATGGAAACCTAATTACCACTTTTGAGACTCAGTCTGGTATTCCTGTTAAAGGGGTTTACACCCCTGAAGACTTAGACAGCGTCAATTATGATCGTGATTTAGGTTTACCTGGTGAGTATCCGTACACAAGGGGCATATACCCTGACATGTACCGTAAAAGGCTGTGGTTAAAATCCATTATTGTTTGTGATGAATCCCCTCGAGCGACAAATCAAAAGTATAAAAAACTTATTTCTCGGGGTCAAACCGGACTGAGAATAGTCGGAGACATTCCCACTTCATTGGCAATCGATCCAGATCATCCCCTGGGGACTCTCGATGTGGCGTCAAACGGGTGTCCGGTTTTTGCTTTAAGCGAGCTTGATGAATATCTTAACGGTATACCATTGGAAGATGTGGATTTTGAATCGGCTTTTGGTGGTACTCATGCTGCTTTTAATCTGTACAGCATGCTAGTTGCCGTATGCGAGAACAGGGGGAGTGACGTATCGAAGCTTCGGGGGTCATGCATAAACGATCCTATCCACAGTTTGGGGTGTCACGTATTCAACAATTATCCCCTGGAAGTTGGGAAGAGGTTAAATGAGGATCTTACAGAGTTTGCTGTAAGATATACGCCGAAGTGGCACCCCTTTGTTGGTTGTGGTTATGACACACGTGAAGCCGGGGTAAATGCTATTCAGGAGATGGCTTTTATTATAGCTTCGGTGATAGAGTATTGTGATGCGGCATTGAAGAGAGGGGTAGATTTCAGGCAATTAGGGTCTAAAATTACTTTTTCAGTGAGCAGCGAGATAGATTTTTTTGAAACGATAGCCAAAGTACGTGCTACCAGGAGGATATGGGCTGGGATTGCAATGGAGCGTTACGGTGCTTCCACGAAGTTTTGTAAGTGTCTTTTTGCCATCAGACCTGCCGGGGATTCTTTAACTGCGCAGCAACCCATCAACAATATTTCCCGTATAGTTATTGAAACCTTGGCTGGGGTTTTTGCAGGGGCACAATCTCTTGATCTCCCTGGGTTTGATGAGCCTTTTGGAATTCCCTCGGAGGCTGCTGAGTTAATTAATCTGGACTTACAGCACATTATTACGTATGAGACTGGCATTCCGCTTGCTGTTGATCCCTTGGGGGGGTCATATTATGTTGAGTGGCTTACGAACACCATTGGCAGAGAGATCAAAAAGCTTTTGAGCGAGATAAAAGAGATGGGGGGTATGTATTCAGCCTTAAGTAAGGGATGGGTTGAGGAGCAGGTGAGGAAGGCCAGTATAGATAGGCAGGATGAGATTGAGAAGAAGAAGAGGATTGTTGTGGGTATAAACGAGTTTCAATTGCCGAAGGAGAAGGAATTTCCCATACCGTTATACAAGCATGATTTGAGAGAGGCCAGGGAAAAAGCGATAACAAAATTGAAGAGGTTTAGAGAAGTCAGGGACACAGGTGGAGTAAGGTCTGCTCTATTGAATTTACTGGGACATGCCAGTGACAGTAAGAATTTGGTACGGCCGGCTATTGAGGCATTTAAGGCTGGTGCGACAATAGGTGAGGTAACAGGCATGATACGTGAGGGGATGGGCTACAGTTATGATCATTTTGGTGCGGTTGAGAGGCCAAGCTTTCTTTGAGAATCCAGTGCTTCCTGGTTACAGGCTCAGCTCTATAAAATAATCTCAAGGATGATGCAACAAAAAAGGAGGAACCCATGAATAATCGACAGTACAGAGGAGAAAGGATGAAAAAGGTTAGTGTCTTCTTAACAGCAACGCTTTTGTTGTTTTGCTACACTGCGGTTTTGGGTGAAACGAGAGGGGTAACAAAAGATACAATAACCGTTGGGTATTTAACAGCCAACACGGGCCCTATTGCAGCAGATTCACAAGCTCTTTCCAGTGGAGCTCGAAATTACATTCGCTACATAAATGAACAAGAAGGTATCAACGGTCGAAAGATAAAGGTAATTTACGAGGACACTGGCTACTCAATACCGAGAGCAATAGCAGCTTTCAAGAAGCTTCTATATAAGGACAATGTTCTGACGTTTTTCGGTCCCACCTCTACAGGCGAATCGATGGTTTTGTTCTCCCAAATTGAAAAGGAAAAGATTTGCACATTGACGATCAGCCCAGCTCAACAAATGTTTAAACCTCTCCACCGATATGTTTTTCATGCTTTCTTGTCTTACGAAAATTGCGTTGAAATATTATTTGATTACATAATCAACGATATGAAAGCTAAGAAACCTAAGATAAGTATTGTTTTTCCTAATATAGAAGCTGGCAGAGCGGCAACGAAAGTGGCAAATGAAAGGGCAAAGATACTTGGAGCTGAACTACAAGAGGTCATACTAGAGATGGGTGAATTGGATGCAACCTCTCAGGTCCTCTCCATCAAGAGGTTCAACCCCGATATTGTGATAATTCATGGCCTTGTTCAGCAGGCTTCGCTCTTTCTCAGGGATGCAAGAAAATTCGGTCTTAAGACGAACTTCTTGGGAACCCTGTTATCTACAAATGAGGATATTATTCCTCTCGCAAAAGAAGCATATAAGGGGTTTGTAGGGGTACATGGGGGCAGGTCAATTTATGAAGATGCACCGGGGGCTAAGAAGATGAGGGAGATAACACTAAAATTCTACCCCGGTAAGGAAAAATCCTATAGTAGCAAATTGTACACATATGGGTGGGCATACGCAATCCTTTTTATGGAAGGTATTAAGAGGGCAGGAAAAGACCTGGACAATGAGAATTTGGTGAAGGCATTGGAGGGTATGAATGGTTTTAGCCCATGGGGACTCGTTGGTCCAGTTAATTGGAGTCCTAATAATAGAGAAGGATCTAGAAGTGGTATACTTTACAAACCTGATATTGATAAAGGTATCCTTATACCGATTAGTGACTGGAGAACACCCCTTTCCCGCTAGAGTTTTTTGACTCTAGTGCATCACTATGTGTTACGATCTGGCGTCCTTGTGATACAGCGTTATAAAAGGGCTCAAAAAAGACTAGATATTTTCTGATAATCGAGGTATAAGCAAATGCTTCATATTATTAGGAATCCTATGGTAATGCCCTTTTAGGCGGTGAACATTGATTTGCTGAATCCCACCACCCTGTCCGCCTCACATAACCAGGTACCCCGTTCCTCCTGTATCTGTCTTGTGCGTGAAATGGGCCCCAAAGGGACAAACTCCTCGATCAACGTGATTTCGTATCTGTATCAAGCATGCCTGGTAGTTTTACTACACATATAACTCTTCTGCTTTTTCTTCTTGACATCATTTTGTGGTTATAATTATTCGAGAAGAGGGTACGTGTGGAGGGATACATTATCGTTGAGAATGCTGGATTAAATGAGACTATAGAGAGGGATGATATCAAGATGGTGACTGTTCCTGCCCTCAATATGGCGGTGGCTATGGGGAACAGGAGGGCTTCCAATATTATCCTTTTTGAGGTATATATCGGAATCACAAACGCAATATCTGCACCTATTGTAGAAGAGGAATTAGAGAAGAAATTTGGCAGGAAAGAGAAAGGTCTTTCCTTGAATATCGATGCGTTTAGAAAGGGAGCTGAGAAAGCAAGCAAATTCATAGGATAACATAGGATTTGTCTTAAGATATGCATTCAACCTAAATCCTGCAATCGTCATTTTGCCTGACGGGAACCATCCATGAATAGGAGGACAATAAATGAGCTTTAAGGTAGTTAATGTAACTTTGTTTCCCATGTTTCCTTTTACAGAAGGAGAAGAGATTATCAGGCAAGCAGGTGGAGAATACGTAGGCACTGCTTGTCAGACAGAGGAAGAAATCCTAGCTTCTGCTGTCAATGCCGATGCTATTATAGGTGTATTTACTGATGGAATTCTGACACTCTCGAAAGAAACCATAAATAAACTCGGCAAATGCAAGATGGTTGCTATCCCAGGTATGGGCTATGAGGGAGTGGATCTGAGGGCGGCAACGGAAAATGGTATAATTGTTATCAATAACCCCGACTATGGTGCAGAAGAGGTGGCAAACCATACCATACTTTTGCTACTTGCCGCAGCAAGAAAACTTATCCCCACCATAGAAGCGGTAAAGGAGGGAAAATGGGATCGGGCTGGCTTTCACACTATACGTGCTAAAGTATTGCCCCCGGTATTTCGTCTAAGCAAACAGACTTTGGGGCTTATCGGCTTTGGCCATATCCCTCGCAGCCTGGTTCCTCGCGCCAAGCCCTTCTTCTCCAGAATCATAGTCTATGACCCCTATGTAGCCCCAAAGGTGATTGAGGAATTTGGGGTAGTATCCACTGATCTTAATACAGTCCTAAAGGATTCTGACTGTATCTCGCTTCATGCTGCCCTCACTGAAGAAAACCGCCATATGATTACGCTAAAGCATTTCAAGATGATGAAGCCCACAGCCTTTTTGGTGAACACCGCCCGTGGCGGTTTGGTAGATGCACAAGCCTTATATACTGCTCTTTCCGAAGGGATTATTGCTGGGGCAGCGGTTGATGTATGGGACCCAGAGCCTCCTCAACCGGACGACCCTCTGCTCAAGCTGTCCAATATAATTATTACACCTCACATTTCTCAGTATTCTATAGAGGCAGACTCTAAAATCCGAACAAACCCAAGTAAAGACATAGTGAGCGTGATGGAAGGCGGCTGGCCCCGGGAAATAGCCTTCAGAAACCCTCAGGTGAAAGAGAAATTTCTAGCCAGGTGGGAGAAGGCTTAGAAGCGATAAAGAAGGAAAAACAAAGGGGAAAAGTCATTAACAAGAAAGAGGCTTCAGGGTGACATCTTAAAGCGTCAACGTTTACATCTATTGAAGACATACAAGATGCTTTATTGAAACATTACAGCTTTTATTGTCACAAGGCTTTTCACATAAGCGATATCGGGGATGCCCTCTATGAGAAGTATTTACCCCGTCCCTTCTTATCTGCCTTCCTGGATGGTTGTATCGAGAGGGCAGAAGACTCGGCAAAGTGGAATTATTTACCATGGAAGACCCTTGGGCTCATTGGAGCGATTAACGTAGCTGATGCCTTAGCGGCCATGAAGAAATTTGTCTTTGAAGAGAAAAAGCTGACTATGGCCGAACTGGTCGATATCCTCATGAACAATTGGGAAGGGAGAGAGGATACACGGATGATGTTTCTCAACGATGCCCCAAAATTTGGCAATGATGATGATTATGTGGATTTGATCGCAAGGGATCTCTATTACAGATTAGCAGGGGAGACGAAGAAGTACAAGACCTACTATGGAACTCCAGGCTTCATAGACGGTAGTGTGGCATCGGCGCCCTATTCCTTTGCTATAAGTACATGGGCTACCCCTGATGGAAGGAAGGCAGGGGATCCGTTTCATGATGGGAGTATCACCCCTGAATCAGGTATGGACAGAAACGGTCCTACTGCTGCCCTCAAATCAATCTCAAAGGTAGACCCCTTAAAATCATGGAACCATCTATACAATCAATCCTTCATGCCCCAGTTTCTTCAGGGGGAGAACGCAAACGTATTTGCCGACTACCTCAAGACCTGGGGTGATTTAGGTATTCACCACATCCAGTTCACTGTCGTTGACAAGGATACGATGCTGGATGCCCAAAGACATCCGGAGAAACACTCTGATCTGATAGTAAGAGTATGTGGATACTCTGCTTACTTTGTAGATCTGAGCAGGGGCTTGCAGGATGAGATTGTAAAGAGGACTGAGCAGTGCTTTTAGCACTGTTAAAAAGGTGATAACGAGTCTACTTTTGGTGGTGTGGTAGTTGCTCCACACCACCTTTTTTGATGCAAGGCTATAATTTAAGCAATTACTCAGACACAAAGCAGGAAAAAACAACGAAACGATCTTGCTCTCCTTTGTGCCCATATGCCTTTGCCACTTTGTGCCTGAGTAGTTACATAAATCTTAGCTAAACCAAGACATACCGCAATCGGAGGCAATAACAATGAATAAGGGTAAAGTTGAAAAATGGATGAAAGACCACGAAGAATCTCTAAAGAGATGTCCTGAAAGACAAAATGAATTTAAAACACCTTCAGGGATAACCAGGAGACCTCTTTATACCTCTTCAGACCTGAAGGATTTTGATGAATCTGGAGAGCTTGGACTCCCCGGTGAATATCCCTACACAAGAGGGGTCTATCCCTCTATGTACAGAGGCAGGTTGTGGACGAAGAGATTTCTAGTGGGGCTTCAAAGTCCGGAAATGTTTAACATAAGACAGAAGGAGATGCTTGAAGCAGGTCAGAATGGTATCAACTTCGTTCCCTGTAATTCCTATTTTCGAGGGTACGACTCTGATACTGTAGATAGGGAATTGCTTGGAAGGTGTGGTACAACTGTGGATTCTTTAAATGACATGGAGATCGCATTCGACGGAATCCCCCTCGAAAAAGTGAGCCTTGGCATGAATGACTTTGGTCCATTTATGATGGTTGCCTCAATAGTTGCTATGGCAGAGAAGAGGGGTATACCTCTTTCGCAAATTCAGGGCACTACAAACCAGAGTGATTTTATATCCCATTATGTCAGCTGTAATCAACCTATCAGGTTTGGGCTGGACGGACACTTGAGAATCCTCGTCGATCACGTAGTTTTTTGTACAAAAAATGTGACTAAATGGCATCCTGTAAGCGTTGTAGGTCAGCATATGCAGCAGGCAGGTGCAACACCTGTTCAGGCCCTGGCATTCACATTATCAACAGCCATATTCTACGTTGATGCATTAGTAAAAGCGGGTTTGGAGGTGGATGATTTTGGCCCTAGATTTTCTTTTTTCTTCGATGTTAGTGGTGATCTGTTTGAGGAGGTTGCCAAATTTAGGGCGGCCAGAAGGATGTGGGCGAAGATAATGAAAAATAGGTTCCATGCCCTAAATCCCAAGTCCTGGTTGATGAGGTTTCACGCCCAAACATCCGGTACGGAGCTAACTCAGCAGCAACCGTTGAACAATATAGCTCGGGCATGCCTTCACACACTGGCCGCAGTTTTTGGTGGAGCACAATCGATCCACACAGATGCCTATGATGAGCCCATGTGGAGTCCTACTGAGAAATCACAAAGAGTGGCAATAATGACACAGAACATAATCGCTGAAGAGAGCGGGGTGGCGGATGTGATTGATCCCCTGGGAGGATCTTATTATCTGGAGAATCTGACAAATGAAGTGGAAAATATGGCATGGGATTACATCAGGAGGATCGATGATATGGGGGGTATGTTTGAGGCCGTAAAGGAAGGCTTTGTCCAAAAGGAAATCGCCAAGGCATCTTTTGAATGTCAAAAAGAGGTGGATAGCGGGGATAGGGTTGTTGTTGGCTTGAACAAATATATCATTCAAGAACAGGAAGAGCCCTCGGAGCAGATTAAGGTAAATGCGGAATTAATCGAAAGGCAGATTAATAGGACAAAGAACCTGAAAGAGAAACGGAATCAGGAGAGGGCAAAAGACGCAATAAAGAAGATGCGCAAAGCGGCTTTGGATCCTGAACAGAATATATTTGAAGCGGTAATCGGTGCAGTTAAAGACGATGTCACCCATGGGGAGATTGTTACAGAACTGAGAGATGTCTACGGGTTTGGCAGGCCATTATTGATATAACCTAACGGATGAAGTCGTAAAAAGTCAAAAA
>JBAZOX010000082.1:0-10357 GCA_041648535.1 Desulfobacteria bacterium
TTCATCATACTCGGCAAGTTGGATAATATCCATTCCGTCATGTTATCCAGCTTCTGTTAAACATACCACCTTTGTATTTTACCTCAACTTTGATGGACTCGTAACAAGTCTCAACAACTTGTCATTTCGAGCAAAGCGAGAAATCTTTGTTCTGTAACCTCCTGAAAACAGAAGATTTCTCCCTGAGGTCGAAATGACAGATTCAGCAAATCCGACTTTTTGCGAAGCTGTCAACTTTGGTATTCACTAAAAGCATCTTATATCAGAGGAGAATCTCTCTCCATTTTGGCGTCTTGAGGCTACTTTTTTTCTAATATCTCTGAGAGTTCTTTTAGCAACCTTGATATCTCATCGTAGGTGCCAACAGTGACCCTTATACAGTCCTGAAGTTTTGGAGTATCAAAGTATCTCACCAGAACGCCCCTTCTTTTCAACTCCTCATATATGCCTTTTAAGTTTCTGCCGGGAATCCTTGCCAGGACAAAATTGCTTTGAGATGGGTATACCTTAAATCCCAGTCCGGTTAGAGAGGTGCTTACCCTCTCCCTGGTTTTCTTTATCTTTGCCACATTGCCTTCCATCCATGGCATATCATCCAGGGCAGCAGTGGCAGCAGCTATGCTCAGTCTATTGAGATTGTAGGAGTCCTTCACCTTTGTCATCCCCCCTATCAGGTTATTGTTGGCAAAGGCAAGACCAATACGCATCCCTGCCAGAGAAAAAGACTTGGAAAAGGTACGTAAAACTACTATATTTGGGTATTCATTAATCAACGGTATGGCACTCTCAGAAGCAAAATCCACATAGGCCTCATCTACAACCAATACCCCTTCCAATTCTTTAGCAAGACCTGCAATCTTTTTTACCGGGGTGAAGGTTCCGGAAGGGGAGTTGGGATTGGCAAGGAAGGTCAGCTTTGCATCTCGTTTAACAAATCCTTCAGGGATGTCAAAGTCCTCAGTAAATGGTACATTTAATTTTTCCCCATCCTGAATTGTTACCAGAGTATCGTAAAGGGTGTAAGTAGGAGTGGGTATAACTACCAGGTCACCTTTTCCCACAAATGATCTGACCAGGATAGAGAGCAGATCATCAGCGCCATTTCCTGCCAGAATATTCTCCTCTTTGACACCATAGACCTTTGCCGCTTTTCTCCTCAATAAATCAGCCATAGGTGACGGGTATAGACGGATTGAGGTATTGGCTTCTTTATTTATTGCTTCTGCAACCTTTGGAGAAGGGGGATACGGGTTTTCGTTTGTATTCAGCTTGATATACTGTCCGTCCTGGGGCTGTTCTCCCGGCTGATACCCCTCCATCTTTTCTATGTTCTTCCTAAAATAGCCCAATTGTTTTTTTCTCCTTTTAATTTGAATTCTGTAGGGGGCAGGTTTCAAACCCGCCCCTACTTATCCCAATCCGTGTTCCTTTGCCAGTTCTCTGAAACCTGGAAGGGAATTCTCTATAGCCTTCTTCTCTACACAGTATGCAATGCGAAAATAACCGGGTGTCCCGAAACCACTTCCCGGAACAATCAGAATATTCTTCTTCTGTGCCTCCCTGACAAAGGCTACATCGTCCTCTATAGGGGATTTGGGGAATAGATAGAATGCGCCCTGAGGTTTGACCATCTGATAGCCCATCTCAGTTAGACTGTTATAGAACAGGTCCCTTTTTTCCTGATAATCATTCACGTTTACACATACTTTCTGCAATCTGGCTACAACCCTCTGCATCAAAGCAGGTGCATTTACAAAACCTATAATTCTGTTGCAGAAAGTAAGACCATTCATCATGTCCTGAAGATCAGCCGCAATTGGGTTGACGGCTATATAACCTATCCTCTCTCCAGGGATTGAGATGTCCTTTGAATGGGAAGTGACCACAATGCTATTATCTATCAGCTTGAATACATTTGGAGTCTCTATACCATCATAGACCAGTTTCTTATACGGTTCGTCGGAGACTACATATATAACAATACCGAGTTCCTTTTCCTTTTTTCTGAGAAGCCCTGCCAGCCCTTCCAGAGATTTTGAACTGTAGACCACCCCTGTAGGGTTATTGGGAGAATTTATAATTATAGCCCTGGTTTTGGAGGTAACAGCATGGCTTAATGTCTCCAGATCGATGTCGAATTTTTTATCGGTAGGTACCTCCCGACATACACCACTATGGTTATCAATATAGAATCTGTACTCTACGAAAAATGGAGTCAGCACTATAACCTCATCCCCAGGATCAATAAGGGTCTTTATGACTACGTTAAGTCCGCCACCTGCACCACAAGCCATAACTATATTATTCCATTTAAAATCTATGCCTGAATCTTCTGCTAAAACCTTGGCTATAGCCTCTCTTGTCTCTACAAAGCCTGCATTGGGCATGTAACGATGCATTCCAGGGGTTGGGTTGTTTACCAGGTTCTTCAGTTCATTCAAGAACTCAGGAGGGGGCTCTCCAAAGGGGTTACCAAGAGAAAAATCGTAGACATTGTCTGCTCCCAGTTTCGCCTTCAGCCTGTCACCCTCTTCAAACATCTTTCTTATCCATGACCCTCTTTCCAAGCCAGTTTTAATCCTATTTGAGATAGGCATCATTCACTCCTTCCATAAGAATATCAAATAGTTAACCTTCTTCCATAGCCTTGTAAACCGTGTCACCTTCTCTCACTCTGTCTTTGACCTTGATTCCAATAAGTTGTCCTGCTTCCGCTTTTTCTACCGGAACATTGTCGATTTGCATTGACTTAACCTCTTCTTGTAAACCTGTCGTATGCCCTTTGATGAGTATTGTATCTCCGACAGTTAGAGTGCCTTCGGTTATCTTTATCGCAGCTACACTGGGTTTTGCAAAAAATTTAATCACCTCACCCACTTTCTTCTCTGCCATAATGATCCCCTCCTTTCAAGTCAGTTAGTTGTCAGTTGAAATTATCCCTTTCTTCTAACGCTCTTGGTGCAAAATAAGCCCGAAGGGTTTGCAGATAAGTCTTTTGCAACGTGGTAGCCGTCCGTTACGGACAGTAATCTGCACTTAAACAGACATGACGTATTGCTTCTATTGAGTCAACCTTCTTGATAAGCTCTTCAGGGCTCTTGTGGGTCTGGATATCTCTTTTGAGTTCTTCTAATTTATATTCGATATCCAGCTTCACTTTCTCCTCTAGAAATGAGCGTCTGAATTCCTCAGAAGCAAGCTGTCTTTTAAAGTATTTCTCTGCAATGTTCATTTATGAAACGATGTGCTGGCAACGGACAACCGACACTATCCCTTTAAGAGTCCTTATATAATCCGTGTCCTTTAATGTATTCTATTACCTTTTCAGGAAGAAGATAACGGGTTGATCTATTTTCTTTGATTTTCTTTCTGACAACACTTGAAGAGATATCCAGATGGGTAATGTCCCGGAAATATAAGGAGAAATTCGAGATGTGGACAAACCTATCTTCTTCAGACAGATAGGAAAAATCTTCTGCCACATCAGTGGGAAGAACGGTTTCCAGATTAATTAAGCTGTATCCTGGTCGAGTAGTAACCACAAAATTGCAACGGGAGAAGAGATTTATGTAATCCTTCCATGTAGATATTTCAGTAAAGGCATCTATTCCCATAATGAAAAACAAGGCCAAGTCTGAACCGTATATTTTACTTATGTGATCGATGGTCTCGATGGAATAGGATTTGCCGGGTCTGTTTATCTCAATATCAGAGGCAGAAAAGCATGGATTTCCCTCAATAGCGAGATTGACCATCTCCATACGGTGTATAGGAGATATTATATCCTTGCCTTGCTTATGGGGAGGGTTTGCTGAAGGTATGAAGATGATCCGCTGAAGGTTAAAGAGTTCTCGAATCTCTTCAGCAGACCGGAGATGTCCTAAATGTATCGGATTGAAGGTTCCCCCAAATAGGCCAACCCGCAAATAACCCTCCATGACGGCTTAGTAAAAAGTCCATCTGCGGCGTTGCGCTGCATCCCTTGTCGTTACAGCGTAACTATAAGTACGCTTCACTCCTCGTGATTTGCGCGCCTTGCATCTGGAGCTTTTTACTGTGCCGTCCGATTTTTGACTTTTTACGACTTCTTCAACCGTTAATCGTTTGTTTTCTCCCGTTGTCCGTCGGTTAACGGTAAACGTTTACCTAAGACCTTATCTGCCCATTACCATATACGATAAATTTACAGGTAGTAAGCTCTTCCAGCCCCATGGGACCGAAGGCATGAAGTTTGGTAGTGCTTATCCCGATTTCTGCCCCCAAGCCCAACTGGTTGCCATCATTGAATCTGGTGGAGGCATTGACCAGTACCACCGATGAATTGACTTCCTTCAAAAACCTTTGAGAATTCTCATAGTTGGATGTAACAATAGCCTCTGTATGCAATGATCCATACCTGGTAATATGGTTGATTGCCTCATCCAGTCCATCTACCGCTTTGACAGAGAGGATTAGATCCAGATATTCTTCATACCAGTCTTCTTCAGTTGCCTGTTTAACTGATGGAACGGTCTGCAGAACCCTGGGGCAGCCTCGGATTTCTACTCCTTTGTCTTGTAACTTTTGGATCATAGAGGGAAGGAAAACAGGGACAATATTCCTGTGAACCAGAAGAGTCTCCAGCGCATTGCAAACTCCCGGGCGCTGGACCTTTGCATTTATAACTATGTCTTCAGCCATGCTAAAGTCAGCACTCTCATCCACAAAGATGTGACATACCCCCTTGTAATGTTTTATGACAGGTATTCTGGAGTTTTGGACCACAAATCTGATGAGTTCTTCGCCGCCCCTGGGGATTATCACGTCAATATAATCCTCTAATTTTAACATCTCATTTATGGCAGCTCTATCTGTTATCGGGATAACCTGAATTACCTCCTTTGGTATGCCCTCTTTTTGTATGACATCTCGCAGTATGTTGGCAATGGCCAGGTTTGAATTTATGGCCTCTGATCCCCCTCGGAGGATTACGGTATTACCAGACTTTAGACATAATCCGGCTGCATCAGCGGTAACATTGGGACGGGATTCATAGATTATCCCTATCACCCCAAGAGGAATTCGAACCTTTCCTACCAGCAGGTCGTTCGGTCGTCTCCACATCCTGGTTACCTCACCTACCGGATCAGGAAGCATAGCAACATCCCGGAGACCTTCTGCCATAGCCTGTACAGTAGAATCACTTAGGGTTAATCGGTCTATAAAGGCATCTGATAGACCCTTTTCCTTTGCATTTTCCAGGTCCTTTTCATTCTCCTGTTTTAAGAGCAGAGCATGGTTTAAGAGTTCATCACTCATCTTTATTAAAATATCATTCTTTTTCTTGGAGGAGAGGTTACTTAGCTCCTTAGATGCCGCTTTACTATCCTTGGCTATCTTCAAGACTTGTTTTTCTATCGACATATTAGACTCCTATCCTCTCGTGAATCGTGAATCGTGAATCGAAAGTCGGAAATCGGAAATGGGTTTTATCCGCCTATGGCGGATTCACGACTTGCGATTCACGATTTACGACTACAAAACTACCAAATCATCCCTATGGATTATCTCATCAAAGTATTTATAACCCAGTTTGCCTTCTATCTCACCGGTCTTAAGCCCTTTTATCTTTGTTATTTCTGAAGAGCTATAATTTACCAAACCTCTTGCAAACTCGAATCTGTCAGGGCCTACTAAGTTAACTGAATCACCGGTACCAAACTTCCCCTTTATGCTCAATACCCCTGATGGAAGGAGGCTTTTTCCTTTATTTATAATAGCCTTTTGGGCTCCGTCATCTACAAGAATCTCTCCCTTGGGTTTAAGGGTAAAGGCGATCCAGTGCTTACGGCTGGTCATTCTAGTCTCTTTTGGTAAAAACAGGGTGCCAACGTCTTCCCCAATAATAATCTTGCCTAAAATTCCATCCAGCTTACCATTGGCCACTATAGTAGGAACTCCAAAGAAAGCGGCTTTTTTAGCAGCTTGCACTTTCGTAATCATTCCACCAACACTGATTGGGCTGGTGGTGTCCCCTGCAATCTTTTCTATTTCGTGGTTGATCTCTTTTACAATGGAGATAAGTCGGGCATCCTCTTTCTGGCAGGGGTCATCATCGTATAGTCCATTGATGTCGGTAAGTATTATGAGTAAGTCGGCTCCGACCAGGTTTGTAGTCAAAGCAGAAAGGTTGTCATTATCTCCAAATTTTATTTCCTCTACAGCCACCGAATCATTTTCATTTATTATGGGAATAATCCCGTAATCTGACAGGGTTGAAAGGGTATTACGGGCGTTTAAGTATCTCTGACGGTTGCTGAGATCATCATGGGTAAGGAGTACTTGTGCTACTTTTTGATTATATTCAGCAAAGGATCTTTCGTAATTCCACATCAGGGTAGATTGCCCTACGGCTGCAGCTGCCTGTTTCTGCGGAATGTTTTTTGGTTTCTCAGTAAGTCCCAGTTTCTGCATACCAGCGGCAATAGCCCCTGAGGAGACGATAATTGGATCATAGCCATTCTTCTTTAGAAGGGATATTTCTCTTGCCAGTCCTTTGAATACCTTTGAATCCAATCCACCGTCATCAGAAGTTAAAACACCACTCCCTATCTTTATCACTATCCTTTTTACATCTTTGAGGGTATCCCTTGTGAGATTTTCCTGTGTCATCTTTTAGTTTTGATGGCTTCTTAAAAAGTCCATCTGCTGTGTTACGCTGCATCCTTTTGTTTAGACTGTAGGCTGTAGGCTACAGACTAACTGCCTACAGCCTATTCACCTGAGCACTTACTTTGCCATTCCAATTTTGACTTTTTACAAGTCTGTCAGTTTTGGCTCTCTTCTTTTATCTCCGAAAGCCTTTTCACAATATAATCGATCAAAAGCTTAATTCCCTTTCCGGTTATTGCGGATATAGGGAAAATTTCCATGCCCAATCTCTTAAATCGCTCTTTAACCATGGGGAAATTATCTTTAGATTCCGAGAGATCCATCTTATTTATTGCTATTATTTGGGGTTTTTTGGCCAGAAATGGACTGTATAGGGCTAACTCATTATTAATGGTGTTGAAATCGTCTATTGAATCCCTATGGTTGGCTTCTGAAATGTCGATTAGGTGAAGGAGAAGACTGGTTTTCTCAATATGTCTAAGAAACCTTGTGCCCAGTCCAGCCCCCAGGTGAGCACCCTTTATCAGTCCAGGGATATCTGCTATAACGAAACTCTTATAATCCCCATAGCTCACTACACCAAGGGTTGGGATTAAGGTGGTAAATGGATATCCGGCAATTTTGGGTTTTGCTGCTGAAATCTTTGATATTAAGGTGGATTTACCAGTGTTAGGAAGGCCAATTATACCAACATCTGCAAGCAGCTTAAGCTCGAGTTTTAGCCACTTTCCTTTCCCTGCTTCTTCATCTTCGGCATAACGTGGAGCCCGGTTGGTCGATGTAGCAAATCTTGCATTCCCTTTTCCACCTTTTCCACCTTTTGCTACTGTTACCCTTTCTCCTTCTGAGGCAAGATCCTTTATCACTGTATTATATTCATTTTTAATCAGAGTGCCTACAGGAACAGTAATTATTAAATCAGGTGCATCTTTGCCATGCTGATTCTTTCCCTTTCCGTGCCCGCCTCGCTTTGCCAGATAGTGTTGTTGGTACTGAAGGTCTAAGAGGGTTGAAAGTCGGGTGGAAGCTTCCAGTATTATATCTCCACCTTTGCCACCATCCCCTCCGTCTGGTCCTCCCTTTGGAACAAACTTTTCACGCCTGAAACTTACACAACCCCTCCCTCCGTCACCGGATTTAACAAATATCTTTACTTCATCTATAAATTTCACAACTTTCGAGATACCCAATCAGTTTGCATAGATGCTAACTTTCTTTCTGTCTTTTCCCATTCTCTCGTATCTCACCACGCCATCTATTTTAGCAAATAAGGTGTGATCCTTCCCCAATCCAACGTTCATGCCAGGGTGAATCTTGGTGCCTCTCTGACGGACTAAGATACTGCCGGAACTTACCTTTTGGCCACCGAATATTTTGACTCCTAGCCTTTGGCCAACACTATCCCTTCCGTTACCGGAACTTCCCCCTGCTTTTTTATGTGCCATGATGTATCCTCCTTCTCCTCGACATCTAACCTACATCTTTATTTCTTTTATCCTTAAGTTAGTATAGAGTTGACGATGTCCCTGCTTTTTACGGTATCCCTTCCTTCTTTTGGACTTAAAGACTATTATTTTTTTTGCCTTCCCATGTTTGACTATCTCTCCTACAACACAGGCATTGGTCAGAACAGGGGTTCCTACCTCTATTTGATCTCCATTGGCTACCATTAGGACTTCTTTCAACTCTACTACATCCCCTGTTTCTCCACCTAGCTTCTCAACCCTTAAAAGGTCCCCTTCAGAAACCTTGTACTGTTTCCCGCCCGTTTTTACAACTGCATACATCCTGTTGTACCTCCCATTGCCCCTTTAAATATTTCAGATTCCTGTCTCGAAAGGCTTTGAAAAACTATGTTTCTCCTGATAGTACCATTTAGGAGTACCCCTGAATGCGGATTCATAATTTTTGGATTAAAAGATGAGTGTTTAAGCGAAAAGGGATACTTTTTCAAAGCTCAAGATAAGATAATTAATTAAAATAAAGTATTTTTCATAACCTGTCAAGAATTAAATGCCTGCCTGTCAACTTCAAATTGTTCCTGATGAAAATCATCTCTTACGGTTACAACAATCCTTTTTCTATATTTTCTTTCTAATTCCTCAATTTCAACTCTTTCCTCCTCCAATAGTAAGTTTGCAATACCGGGGTTTACAAAGACACATAGAGTGTTTCCTGGGGTTTCTCTTATTTCTCTTTTGATTTCCCTAAGAACCTCATTTAATACAGTTGTTTTGGATTTTATAAACCCTTTGCCCTCACAATAGTAACAGGGTTCGCATAGAACACCACTGAGATTGTCCCTGGTTCTTTTCCTGGTCATTTCTATCAGGCCCAGTTCAGAGATTTTAAGAATGTTGGTTTTTGCCCTATCCTTTTTAAGGGCTTCCCTTAAGGATTGAAAGACCTTTTCCTTACTGCTCTCCTTCTTCATATCTATAAAATCAATGATAATTATTCCACCAATATTTCTAAGCCTCAACTGGTATGGAATCTCTTTAACTGCCTCTAGATTTGTTTTTAGGATGGTATCTTCAGGGTTTCTCTTACCCACGTATTTTCCCGTGTTAACATCGATAGCAACCAGAGCCTCGGTTTCTTCAATCACTATATAGCCTCCAGACTTTAACCATACCTTGTTCCCTAATGCCCTTCCAATTTCAACCTCTATTCCATATGCATCAAAGATAGGTTCGTCCTTTTCGTAGAGTTCTATAGAGTGCTTCAACTGAGGCATAAAGGTTTCAACAAATTCCAGTATCTTTTGGTATTCCTCGGGAGAATCTACAATCAGCCTATCCACATCCTCGGTAAACAGGTCACGTATTATTCTCATAATCATGTCTAAATCCTGGTGGATAAGACTGTAGGCAGGGGCATTGTTTTTTTTCTCCAGAATGTTATGCCAGAGCTTAAGCAGAAAGTCCATGTCTGCAACTAAATCCTTTTCATTTTTTCCCTCACTGGCAGTTCGAACAATAGAGCCGAACCCCGCCGGTTTGTTTTTTTGTACAATTTCCCTCAGTCTGGCTCTCTCTTTTTCATTTTCAATTCGACGGGATACCCCCACATGGTCAACAGTAGGCATAAGTACTAAATAACGGCCTGGAAGGGATATGTGGGATGAAACTCGAGCCCCTTTAGAACCGATGGGCTCCTTAGTGACCTGTACCAGTATTTCCTGCCCCTCATACAGCATGTCTTCAATTTGAAGAGGTCGATTAATAGCAGCCCAAAGACCATTTTCTAAATCAATCTCTGTCTCACCATTTGGAATGTGGAGCATTTCTTCAAATTCTTCCAGATCAGAACAGACGTCTGAAACGTAAAGGAAAGCGGCTTTGTCCAAACCTATATCTATAAATGCTGCCTGCATCCCTGGCAGGACCCTAACTACTTTTCCTTTATATATATTCCCAGTAGTTCCCCTTTCTGTATGATATTCGATATACAGTTCAGCCAAGACCCCGTTTTCTAAAAGGGCAACCCTGGTCTCTTGCAAATTGGCGTTTATGATTAACTCTACTGGCATTTGAGGTTATTTTTCCAATCCTGCTTGACGGCTTCGTAAAAAGTCCATCTGCGGCGTTCCGCTGCACCCTCAGTCATTGCGGCGTACAGGGTAAGTACGCCTCATTCCTTCGGATTTGCGCGCCTTGCATCTGGAGCTTTCTACTGTGCCGTCTGATTTTTGACTTTTACGACT
>JBAZOX010000083.1:0-10304 GCA_041648535.1 Desulfobacteria bacterium
GGGCGTCTTCAGATGTTTTATCTTCTTTTACCTCCTTTAAAGCATCTTCTTTTTCTTTCCCTTCTGTGGTGCTCTCAAAATGCCGATCCAGGTCCTTCTCTCTGAGAAATCGTATTTTTCTCTCCTCTTCAGTTCCTGAAGGTATCTTATCTGGAACAACTATGTCAGGCGTAATACCCTTTGCTTGAATAGACCTTCCTTTAGGTGTATAGTATCTGCCAATGGTTAATCTAAGACCGGAGCCATCCTCTAAAGAATATATTGACTGAACGGTTGCCTTTCCAAAGGTTTGAACCCCTAAAATAAGAGCTCTTCCGTGGTCCTGCAATGCTCCCGCAACAATTTCTGACGCACTGGCGCTACCGGCATTAACAAGGACTATTATTGGGTAGTCACGGGATTTTTTAGCCTCATGAGCCTTATATTCCTTTCTGCTCCCTTTTGCTCTTTCCTCGGTATAGGTAATGATACCGGAATCCAGGAATTCATCAGAAACTTTAAGCGCCTGGTCAAATGGACCTCCAGGGTTGTTTCTCAGATCTAATATTAAACCTTTAATGCTATTTTTCTCTGTCTCTAATTTGTTGAGGGCATCTTTTAGCTCATTTGATGTCTTGTCTTGAAAACTTTTAATCCTGATATACCCATAACCCTCTTCAAGAACTTTATATTTTACACTCTCGATTTTAATAACAGCGCGGGTTATTGTAAAATCCTTCGGTCCCGATAGCCCCTTCCGCAGTATCGAGATAGTTATCTGGGTTCCCGCAGCTCCCCGCATCAACTTCACAGCATCCATTAAACCCATATCCTTGGTGGATTTTCCATTAATTTTGACAATATAATCCCCGGCCTTTATCCCAGCCCGATAAGCGGGGGTATCCTCTATGGGAGATATGACCATAAGAGTGCCTTCTTGCTTGGTAATCTCGATCCCTAACCCTCCGAATACACCTCTTGTTTCCAGTTTCATTTCTTTAAATACGTCAGGAGGCATAAAAGAAGAATGGGGGTCTAGGGCTTCTAACATTCCATTTATAGCACCATGAAGTAGTTTTTCAGTATCGATCTCTTCTACATAATTTTTTTGAACAATAGACAAAACATCTGTAAACATCTTGAGTTTTTCATAAGTCTCCTTATTTACAGCCGATACCCTGCGCATCCATCCAAGGCTCATCACAAACCCTAATACCAAAACCATGGATATGATTAACACCAATTTTTTATTTTTCTTGGTTTTAAAGAGCATGTTTCCCTCCTGAATTATAATAAATGGTGAAAGAAAGTTATCATTGCATGGACCAACAGCGATGTGGCAATCCCTTCAAATTGCTTTGTCCTGCTCTCAATGACAACCTGTGGAAAGTCAACTTATTTGCACATTGCTATTAAACGATCTCAGTGCCTTACCCGATTCCTCTATATCATTCAAGTATTCATTCTTCAATTCTTCAAAAGTCTCTGAATTCCATCCAGACTCCACAAGCTCAACAGACTTTAAGAAAAAATCCAGATTTCTTGAGGAAAATTCTTTTTTCAACTCTGTATATTCTCTTGCAAGATTACTGTCAAGATTCTTCCGGTTATAGCGGCTAATCCATATATCTATATCTAGAAGAAACCTATCCAAATCCGCCATTCTTCTTCGAATTGGTGATAAACTCCTTGCAAGGTTTTCTATGCCAGGCTCTGCATACCTGTACAAAAACCCCCGTTTATATTCGTTCTTGGAGATTATCATGCCTTCTTCTTCCAGCTTCTTAAATATTCCTACACCAGGATAAAGCTCCATTCGGTTTGAGAAGTGCTGAAAAAAACACGCATGGTTTATCCTCTCCAGGAATTCGGCATTTATGCGTAGGTCATCAAGGGTAGCGTATGGATGAAACATAATAAATCCGAGATGGAGAACAATATTGTGTTCCGCAAGGATTCTGGCTATGCGATAATGCTGCTCTAGAACAGCCTTTTTGTTAAAGAACTTCAATGCTTCCGGTGAAGCGCTTTCTATCCCCACAATAATCCGTTCTAGACCAGCTTCTTTCAAAAGGGGGAGCAATGATTCACACCCGATTAGAGATTCTGCTGTACACAGGATTCTAAACTTAAGTCCCAAACCCCTGGAGATCATACCTTCTGCTATTTGTTTTATCCGTTTTATCCCAGCCTCACCAGGTCCAATAAAATTATCCTCAGCAAAGAGAACTGTCTTAACGTCGAGTTCCCCTTGAAGATATGTCAACTCCTCCAGTACATTCTCTGCTGATCGTGCCCGCCAGAGATGTCCTTCCTGCAGTCTTTCAAATGGTGGAATACTGCAGAAACTGCACTCTGCTACACATCCTCTACTGCTTATAACTCTTGCAACAGGAGATTCCCCTTTTTGGAGTTGCCATTTAAGGGCGTCACGGGCAGGAAAAGGGATTGAATCCAAATCCGTAATCTTTTTACGAGGTGGGTTCTTACAAATAGTGCCGTTCTTACCTTTGAAATACACACCTAGAGTACCCTGTAGTGATAACCCCAACCGCAACCTATCAGCCAGGTCCAGGATGGTAAGTTCGCCCTCACCCCTTACTACTGAATCGAAACTCGATTCCTTAATCAAGAGCCGCTCGGCCAGGAACGTAGCATGGTGTCCCCCCAAACATATATGGATCCTGCTATCAGCTTCTTTTAAACGGTTGCTTATGTGAATAGCATCTTCCATGGTTGCAACAGTAGGAGAAAATCCCACTATGGATGGAGAAAAATCCAAAACTTCCCGAACGGCTTCCTGGTTAGACAGATATCTCGTTGCTGCATCGATGATTAATAGATCATATCCATGCTTACGCAGTACTGATGTTAAATAGCCAATGCCTATGTGTTCCAGAGTAAAGCTTGATCCGGCAAATTGACAGGGTATGCGAGTCTTCAAATTGACAAATACTATTCGAAAATCTTTACCTTCTTTACTCATCTATTACTGGTCTTCAACCTATTAATTACTTCCTCCTGAAAAACTCCCTTTTTCACTACCTAGAACAGATTTTTTGATCCGTTGTAAGCGGATTTACCCTAAAGGAAATTTTTCATTTTCAGGGTGGACTTTAATTAGTTCTATGGGTTCTCTGATTCTTGTCCATCTTAGGAAATTATATATTAAGTTAACATACTTCGCCGCTAACTGCAAGAACTAAATACCTGAAACTTGGAGATTTAACCGTCCTCTCCTTCTTCCGCTCCGGTGATGCCTTTCGATTACAAACAGAACAGAGGTGATTATGATCTGCTATCTCTTTCAAGTTCAACATTAACCTCTATAGACTCTTTAGAATAAGAAATTTGCTTGAGTTTACACCATATATAACCTAAAATACCTTTGGGGATTGTTGCTGACATACGATTACTCCTTTCTTGTGAATAGTTTGTTTAGATAACTCCCTATTCTTTCAAAAGGAATGTATGTTTTGCAATCCCTATTTCCCCATTAATTTAACTGTATCTTTTGGGAGAAGAACCGAAATTTTTTGATGCACCCTTTTTAACAGGAGGTGAAATTATGGTTCAAAGCTTTGTAGACAACAGGATACTCAACTACACAAGAAACATTCATGCAGGTGCGGAAAACCTGGATAACGGGAACACGATGGCAAGAGTAAGGGTAGATGATACGTTTTTGTCCGCTGAACTGGAAATAGAAGTCAAATTACCGGATTTAAAGATTGTGTCGATAAAGGGCAGGATAATTCGCTCATTTGCCAAGGAGTGTAGGGATAATGCTGAAATTTTGAAACGGGCAGTGGGTATGCGTGTTGGTGCAGGGATCACCAGGTTGGTTAAGGAAACAATAGGGGGGCCGAATGGTTGTAATGTCTTTGCCGATATGATCATGGAAGGCTGTAATGCGGTGATAATGGGATTTACCGTGGATGAGCTGGACAAACAACTCGCAGCGGAGACCGACGAGGCCTTTGGACAGGTGCTGAAGGATATGCTCGAAAATAATCCAAGGGTTGGAAGCTGTATAGCCTTTGCTGAAGGCAATGAACTGAGAAGAAGATTGGGGGTGTAATAATGTTTGAATTCACAAGAACCAAGTCCATAGGTGTGGAGAAAAGGGAAGATGGTATCTTTTTGATACATGGATTCCTCGATGACAATGTCTATACCATAGAGCTGGATCTGGGGGTAAAGACTCCGGAGTTTACTATAGTGAGCGCAAAGGGGCTTATGAAGAGGTACACTACTCCAGAATGTCCTAAGGCTCCCAGCATCCTGGATGATGCAATAGGACTTCAGATTGGAGGCGCTGATTTTGAAACGAAGATAAAGAAACTCGTGGGGAGAGGCGGATGCCGACACCTTGCAGATCTCTTTATAGAGTGCTGCAATGCCGTTTTTCCCGCCGTTATACAGACCCAATGGAAAATCGCCAGATCTAATGGGATGAGTAAAGACGATTTTATTGAGGGTTTGGTGAGCAATGAGCCTAAAATCAGGGACAGGTGTATAACGTATTCCAGGGAGGGGGAACTGGCTAAGAGACTGGGGGTTTCGTGGTGAGCAAAATAGTAATTGACCTGCATATTCACACAAAAAGGCTTTCTCCCTGCAGTGAGATGGCCTCGGAAGAGGCAGCGCTGGAGGCTAAAAAGATTGGGTTAGACGGGATATGCTTTACAGAGCACAATAAACCCTGGGATCCTCATGAGATTCTGGAGGTTGAGGAGAAATCCGGGATTTTGATCTTCCGTGGAATCGAAGTAGATACTACGGAAGGACATGTACTGGTTTTTGGGCTTCAGAAGAACTTTGAGGGGATCACTCCTATTGAAGACTTACGTCAAATGGTGAATGAGGTTGATGGGTTTATGATAGCAGCCCATCCTTTCAGGGGTTTTTTGTTGTTTGGATTTTCCAAATTACAGATGGACGTGCATGATGCCGGTAAAAATCCTCTCTTTAAATTTGTTGATGGTATGGAGGTATTCAGCGGGAGGCAGACGCCAAAAGAGAATAATTTTTCATTCCAGGTATGCGAGAGATTGAACCTGAAAGGTGTTGGTGGAAGCGACGCCCACTCGATCAAGGATATCGGCAAGTGTGTCACCGTCTTTGAAAACAGAATAGAGAGACAGGAAGACCTCATAAGGGAGTTAAAGGCAGGAACATTCAGGGCCGGTTATTTCCGAAAGACTTAAGTAAATTGAACCGTTGCAATTCGAGTAAGGAGAAGACAATATGGAAAACTGGGAACCAATAATAAGAAGAATGGAGCTTCTTTTACGGCTTAAGACGTTTCCTATAGCCTTCAAACTTCTGGAAGATGCCAGAGAGATAGAAGATAATAAATGGATACGCCGCCCCACAAAAAAGTTTACTCTCTGCCAACTCATAACAGTGGTACGGACTTACGACTGGACAATAGGGGCCACTGCCGATGATCTCGTAGGGCCTGGCTGTAGCGGTATGATCGGATTGGAAGATAAGCCCGATTATATTAAAGATGGCAGTTTCCGGTCTATCGTATGGTGTAAGACCAGGGAAGATGCCAGGAAATGTGAAGAACAGATGCCCAGTATCCCGGTGGGTAAATACAACGCGGTAATTATGGGTCCTTTGGTCTATAACCCCTTCGACCCTGATATCGTGCTGATATACGGGAACCCTGCCCAGATGATCATCCTCATCAATGCCCTTCAGTTTGAAGATTATGAACAATTCCAGTTCTTTTGTGTTGGGGAGTCGGCATGCGCCGATTCCATTGCCAGGTGCTACTTAAATAACAAACCGTCTCTTGCCATTCCCTGCTATGGGGAGAGGAGATATGGACACGTGCAGGATGATGAACTGGTAATGGCATTGCCTGCTTCCTGGATGAAAAAGGCCATCAAGGGTCTCGATGAACTCTACAAGAGGGGCGTCAGGTATCCCATCTCACAGTACGGGGCACAGGCCGATCCTACCCCTGGGTTTCCACCGAGTTATCATGTTCTATGGGGAGGCTCTGAGGAGGATACGGGGTTTAAAAGGTTTGATAGTTATTGCCAATAAAATAGATTGAGTGAAATCGCTATCGGATGCATGTAAGTCAATGTGAGATTGAAAAATACCTGCCGATATCAATTGTGAATTAGGGATTAGGGGTTTTGCCACTTACAAATGACAGAAGCCGGTCTTTTGGCCGGCTTTTGCTTTTTAGATTTTTACGTGGTATTATCGAACCTAAATAAGGACAAATAGGACGGACATAATTCACATTCACGTAGGAGAGGTATGGTTCATATATGAATAAAGAAATGATGAATACCAAAGGAGTGGCTGAATACCTGAACATAAATGAGAAACTTGTGTACAAACTTGTGAAAGAGAAAAAAATACCAGGAACCAGAGTTACCGGCAAGTGGACTTTCCCGAGACGATTAATTGATGAGTGGATCATTGAAAACGCTAAGGAAAATATCGGGCTAAAAAATAAAACCAAAGAGCTAAAAGATCATATCGTGATCATGGGAAGTAATGATTTTACTATCGAACTTCTCTCGCATGCCTTAAATAAAAGGTTTCCCGAATACACCCTTTCTTTTTCCAATGTGGGAAGTTTAGCCGGCCTTATTGCACTGGGGAGGGGGAGCAGTCACCTGGCCGGCTGCCATCTTTTTGACCCCGACACTGGCCAATACAATTTACCTTATATCTCCCGTTATCTCCCCGAGATCAAAATCACTGTCATCAATTTGGTTTATCGGGATATTGGTTTAATAGTAAAGCCTGGTAATCCCCTAAACATCGTTTTCGTAAATGACCTGTCCCGGCCGGGAATCAAAATTATCAACCGGCAAGAAGGATCGGGCACAAGGGTGCTTTTTGATTATGAATGTAAGAAGATGGGCATTGAACCAAAGCTCATTGCTGGATATGAAAAAGAGGTTAATACGCATTTAGAAGTGGCGACAGCAGTTGCAAGCGGGGTAGCTGATGTGGGTCTGGGCATTTTGTCCGCGGCCAAGATGTTAAATCTAACCTTTGTTCATCTCGCTAAGGAACGATATGATCTTGTTATCCCCAGAGAAAATTTATCTGTCCGGCCAATAGCTTCATTGGTTGAGGTAATACAATCTTCGGAGTTCAAAGAAAGTATAAACCAAATGGGCGGATACGACACCAAAGATACTGGAAAAGTAATGGCTGAACTTTAGCACTAACATCTCACCATAAAACCTTCTACCACCAATCCGTGACCAACCTCGAAATAGAATAGCCCTATCCGAAAGTGCGCATACTTTCAAAACATCATTAATGGAGATACTCCATAAAGAAGTAAAAGTCATTATTGGCAATTTTGACTATATTTTTTGTTATTTTTTACATCCCTAACCTTAATCCATTTACATTAAACCAAACGGGCTTCCTAACCTTGGCCTAAAGACTATTTTCATTGTTAAGCTCTTTATCTCTCCTTTCTTCTTATGACATGGATAGCAGTTGCTTTGAATGAGGCTGCCACCTCTCTTCCTTCCCGCAATGATAAATTTTCAATGGAATGATGTGTGACATAAGCGACAAGAGGGAATCCGCAGTTTAGTTGGACTTTCTGATAGAGCCCTAAGGGGACGATCTTCACAATCTTTCCGGGAAATACATTTGTGGCACTGGTTACCTCTTTGGAAGGATGAACCGAGAGGGTTACATTTTCCGGCCGAATGCAGAGAGTCACTGCCTCACCTAAATGAACCTCACCCACGGACTCGATCTCTTGACCTCCAATGGAAGTGATAAATGCCCCACCATTTCTCTTAATCACTTTCCCGGTCAGAATCGTCTCCATTCCTACAAAAGAAGCTACCAATTCATTCACAGGACGGTTCATCACCTCTTCAGAAGAACCGAGCTGAAGTATCTCACCTCCGTTCATCACCGCAATCCGATCTGACAGTCTCAATGCCTCCAGGCGATCGTGGGTAGCGAAGATCGCTGTCGTCTGTATTTGTTGAAAGATATGTTCCAGGTCTTCGATCAGGGAATTACGGGTGGGAGGGTCAAGGAAGGCAAAAGGTTCGTCAAGGAGAAGGATTTCGGGTTGAAGGGCAAAAGCCCGTGCGAGGCTCGTCCTTTGTGCCTCCCCTCCTGAAAGTGTTTTCGCTGAACGGTCATTAAGATGATTAATCCCAAATCGCACCAACTGCTCTATGACCCGATCGCGAATTTCACCCCTCTTCATCCCGCGGATTTTTAAACCGGATGCAACATTTTCGAAGACCGTTGTATCAAAGAGGAGGGGCTCCTGGAAAACCATGGCCAATTTCCTGCGGTATTCCAAAACGGAATGATTCGCTTCGACCTTCTTTCCTCTGAAAAAGATTTCGCCCTGAAAGGGTTTTAATAGATAAGACAAGGTTTGGAGTAAGGTTGTTTTCCCCGCCCCATTTGGCCCCACCAAGCAGAGGATCTCCCCTTCCCTAATCAAAAGACATGGGATAGCCAAAAGGAGGGTGTCCCCTTTTCTTACCTCAAGGTTTCTTGCTTCCAGTATAGGTTTTGATTCACTCATAAACATTTTGGCATCGACCATAGAGTATAGGGCTTCATCCTTCAAAATATTACTATTCTGAAATCTACAATCGGCACTACCTAAGTCTTTCCCTCTGTTGGATCTGAGTGAGGATCAGATTGATGAAATAGGCAAGCAATAGGAGGATAATCCCCAAGGCAATGGCAATATCGAAGTTTCCTCGACTCGTCTCCATGACGGTTGCTGTCGTGAGTACCCGTGAATAACCTTTGATATTACCACCGACCATGATGGAGGCACCGACCTCAGAAATCACCCCTCCAAATCCCGCCATTACCCCAGCCAAAAGAGGAAGCTTGGCTTCTTTGATCAGGATCCAGACCATCTGGAGACGGGTTGCTCCGAGGGCCAGAATCTGAAGTTGAAGTTTTTGGGGAAGTTGCTGAATGGCAGCCAAGGTAATACCCATGACAATGGGAGTCGCGATGATAGCCTGAGCGATAATCATAGCTGTTGGCGTATAGAGGATTTCCAAAAAACCAAGGGGCCCATTCCTCCATAAAAAGATGGTCACGAAAAGGCCTACTACAACCGGTGGAAGCCCCATGCCAGTGTTGATCAGGCTTACAACAATTCTTTTCCCTATAAACCTGGAAAGGGCAACAGTTACTCCAGTAGATATTCCTATAAATAGACTGATGAGTGTAGCTATCCCGGAAACCTTAAGAGAAAGAAAAGTAATCCCGATTACTTCAGGATCAAAAGTGAATAAAAGATAAAATGCCTTTTTAATTCCCTCGAGAATTAAATCCATCTATTTTCCAAGTTTTTCTTCTTTCTTTCCTGCATCCGGAAAGAAGAGAGGAGACCCGAATTTATCCACTCCAAAGGTTTTTATAATCTCCTGGGTTTCCTTTGAAACCATGAAATCGGCAAATGCCTTCCCGCCTGCGGCATTTACTTTTGTCCATTTGGAGGGATTGACCTCAACGACATGATAGATGTTAAGGAGGATGGCATCCCCTTCTACGAGGATGTCAAGCCCAAGGTTTTTCTTCAATGCCAGATACGTTCCACGGTCAGCAAGGGTGTAACCCTTTTTCTCAGCAGCAACGCTCAATGTCTGACCCATCCCGAGACCGGTCTGCTGATACCACTTTTCTCCTTCAGGTTTTATCCCTGCAGCTTTCCAGATATCCATCTCCTTTACATGAGTCCCTGACTTATCACTTCTTGATAAAAACAGAGCCTGGGCTGAAGCAATCTTTTTGAATGACTCTGATGCCAATTTTATTCCTTTAATCTTCGCTGAGTCTCCAGGATGTCCAACAATAATGAAGTCGTTATGCATAATAATCCTTCGATTGATCCCATAGCCTTCCGCCACGAATTTCTTTTCGGCGGCAGGAGAATGGACCAGAAGCACATCGGCTTCACCCTTTTGTCCCATGGCCATGGCTTGTCCCGAACCCACAGCGATAGTCTTAAGAAAATAGCCCGTTTTTTTCTCAAAGATTGGAATTAAGACATCAAGAAGACCGGAGTCCTGGGTGCTGGTTGTGGTTGCTAGGATGATGGTCTTCTGTACTCCCTGAACCGGCACGACGAAACCGGACATAATGAAGAGAGCAAAAATAAGCGATAGAATTACCTGACTTTTGTTCCATTTTTTCATGATTTACCTCCTGTGCTCCGTCATCAAATCCATGCCTGATCTATGCAATTCTTACCATCAAAATCCCAGGGAGTTATCCATAGCCATCTCTCCGCGGCTTTACTTGGGCAAGGCGGGGAAATGGCTGTG
>JBAZOX010000084.1:0-10221 GCA_041648535.1 Desulfobacteria bacterium
AAAAAAGGCAGGCAAGAACCTTACCAGAGAAGGTCTGATAAAGGCATGGGAAGGGATGAAGGACTTTGACATGCAGGGTCTGAGCAGCAATGTGACCTTTGGACCTGATAAGCATCAGGCATCTGAGCATTGCAAGTTCTATAAGGCAGATGTGGAAAAGGGGATATTTCATCCCGTTAGTAACTGGATAAAGGCAAAAGAGTGAAAAAAAGGAAGGGATTGATCATGAAACGATTACTTAAGTATTCCCGATGTATCGGGATTGGTTTTTTGTCATTTGTTTTAATCATGTCACTGAGTGGTCAATTATATGGAGAGGATGTTAGGGGTGTAACCGATGATACTATAAAGATGGCAATCATAGGTGATGTAACCGGACCAGTGGCAGACACATGGAAGTATGGTATGGCATCATTTAGAACATATTTTCAACACATCAACGATCAAGGGGGTATCCATGGGAGAAAGGTAAAGGTAATCGTGGAAGATGACCGTGCAAATGTAGCCTTGTCTGTTGCAGCCTTTAAAAAGGTTGTTTATAGGGACAAGGCACTTGCGTTTATTGGCACAGGGCAGGGTGGTGGTAACATTGCCCTTTTCAATCAGATAGAAAAAGAAAAGATTCCGAATATCCCGGCAGGTCTTGAATTGAGGCTTTCTTCTCCGCCGAAAAAGTATATTTTTTGCACTGGGGCTACCCACGAGGATGCTGTGGCTGTCTTAATGGATTATGCAATGAAAGATATGAACGCAACAAATCCTAAGTTTGGAGTAGTCTATCCTGATATTGAGTTTGGAAAGGCCGGTATGCAGGGGGCTATAGAAAGGGCCAAATTCTATAACGTGGATATGCATAGAGAGGTACTGAATGTAGGGGCATTGGATGCTACCTCTCAGATCCTGAATTTGAAAAAGGCGAAGGTTGATTATATTATTGTTCAGCATATAGCTGCAACTGCATCGGGATTGGTGAGGGATGCGAGGAAGTTCGGCTACAAGCCTACCTTTCTTGGCACCCAGTGGGTTTGCAGTGGGGACCTGATAAAGCTTGCCGGTAAAGCGGCAGAGAACGCATATGTTTCCAATATCTATGGCCAGTGGCATGAAGATACTCCTGGGATGACTAAAGTAAGAGAAATTACTCTTAAGTACCATAAGAGCTTAGATATCATGACAGATAGTGGTTATTTTCAGGGTTGGGTTGCTGCTATGGTATTCACAGAGGGGATGAAAAGAGCTGGAAAAGACCTTAGCGGAGAGACCCTTATGAAGGCTATGGAAACGATAAAGGATTTTGATGCAGGGGGGATATGTGGTACTATCACCTTTGGTAAAGAAAACCGCCGTGGACAGAAGTATGTTAGAGTTTACAAGGCTGATATAGAAAAGATCAGGTTTATGCCTGTTACAGGGTGGAGGATGCCGGTTACAAAGTAAACCCCGTTGATAAGGATTCTTTAACGGAGTAAAAATTTCAAAAAAGGGGATTGATTATGAGAACAAGGTGCTTAAGCGGGTTATTATTTGTTGGTTTTATGGTTTTGGTCATTTCACAAGGTAATTTAGCTTACGGTAAAGAAGAAAGAGGTGTGACAAATGATTCGATAATAATTGGCTCAATAGCCGACCATACAGGTCCTACTTCCAATATTGGGGTTCTGATGGTGGAAGCTTACAAAATCTTTTTTCGCCATATAAATGATGAAGGTGGTATAAATGGAAGAAAGATTAAATTGGTCGCGGAGGATTCCCGTTATTCTATTCCTGCATCAATAGCAGCCTTTAAAAAGCTGTTATTCAAGGACCAGATGTTGGCACTTTTAGGCCCTGTCTCTGTTGGTGAAACCAAGGTATTGTTTCGACATATTGAGAAAGAGAAAATCCCTACATTGCCATGGGCCCCTGATGAGTCGGTAATGAAGCCGTATAAAAGGTATGTATTTCCAACTAGTGGATTCTACGATAATGAATGGGGTGTGACCCTTGATTATATTGTTAACAAATTAAAGGCTAAAAATCCAAAGATCGCTATGGCCACTGTTGATGTCGAATCAGGCAAGGTTGTCAGGGCATCGGCTGTAGCCTGGGCTGAATCTTATGGTTTAAAACTACATCATGAGACAGTTCCCATGAGTGCTATTGATGTTACATCCCAGGTTTTGAGCATGAAGAGGGCAGGTGTAACCCATATCTTGATACATCACGTCGCACCGGGTGCTGCTGCTGTTCTCAAGGATATGAAGAAGTTTGACCTTGATGTACCTATGTTCGGGACATCTGCTGCGTGTACAGAGGACGTTATCAGGATAGGTGGTGAGGCATCAAAGAATTTTGTGGGTGCCAGTCCTTACAGTTCCTGGTATGAAGAAAGCCAGGGAATGGCAAATCTAAGAAAGATAAGCCTGAAATACAATCCTGGTGCTGAGAAGTCCTATAGCATTAAGAGCTATTCTATGGGATGGGTTGTACCTCTTATTCTATGTGAAGGGATAAAGAGGGCTGGCAAGGATCTGGATGGGGAAAAACTGGTGGCTGCATTAGAGACCATAAAGGATTTTGACACAAAGGGCTTATGCGGTCTAATTACCTACACCCCTTCCATGCATTACGGGTTGAATTACAACAAGCTTTTCAAGGCTGATCCAAAGAGCGGCAAGCTTATCCCCATCACTGAGTGGAAACTACCACCTGCAAAAAAATAGTTCATTATTTTCTTAATTTTGCTGATGGCTAAAAGCTGACAGCTTATTAGGTAAGATAGGAGTAATAACATGAAAAGGGGAAAAACCATCTTATCTTTGCTATTAGTCGCATTTTTTCTGATCGTCTCAAGTAATCTTTTGAGCGCTGATGAGACAAGAGGAGTTTCAGGAGATACTATTAAAATTGGCATGATAATGGATCAGACAGGTCCCGCAGCCGAGGTGGGAATTCCGTATGCAAAAGGTGTAACGAACTATTTTAGGTATGTAAATGACACAGGCGGCATAAACGGAAGAAAGATCAAGGTCATACTCGAAGATGATCGATATACAATCCCTATGGCCTTTGCAGCGTTCAAGAAACTGGTATTCAAAGACAAGATTCTCGCTATCATGTTCTGCGGCGGAACCGGCCAAAATACAGCCCTGTTCAAACAGATTCAAGACAATAGAGTGCCGGTTATTACAGGGAGCTGGTCCTGGACAATGACGGATCCATTGAAGAGGTACATATTCTCGCCGGGAAATGACAACAAGGATGAAGTAGGAATAATCATGGAATATATTGTCAAGACTCTCAAGGCAAAAAACCCGAGAATTGCTATTGTCAGCCCTGATGTGGAATACGGCAAGTCTGGTGTCAGGGTGGCGGAAGCAAAAGCGAAAGAACTCAAAGTAGAACTCGTAGGACAAGAAATCCTGGCCCCAGGAGCTATAGATGCAACCTCTCAAATGCTAAGTTTAAAGAGGAGGGAAGCAACCCATGTCATAACCCTAACAACTCTGGGGGCGACCCTCGCAGTTCTCAAGGGCGCAAAAAGTCTGGATTATGCACCGATGTTCTTCAATTCCTTTCATATCTTTGCGGATGAAGTTACAAAGATAGCGGGTGAAGCGGCCAGGAACATGTACGGCGTAGGGGCATTTGCCTCGTGGTTTGATGATGTGGAGGGGGTTAAAGATATAAAGAAGGTAACCCTCAAATACTATCCTAACATGGAACCGCCCAATAGATACTATGTAAAGGCTTGGATATCATCAATAATCGCTCATGAGGGTATAAAAAGAGCAGGCAAAAACCTGACTCCTGATACATTTGTAAATGGCTTAGAAACGGTAAAAGGCCTTGATATGAAAGGTCTTACAGGACCTATTAGTTATAGCCCCACGGATCATAAGGGCAACAGTTATGCAAGGTTATATAAAGCTGACATAGAGAAGGGCTACTTTATCCCGGTTACAGATTGGGTGAAGGCAAAGTAGATAAACGAGGGGGTATAGGTAAATAAAGAAAAGGAGAGAATATTATGGAAAAGAAGGCGTTTACACTGGATCTTCAAGGGTTTTCAATCTTGGTTTTAGTGGTTATTATGTTATTAGGAATCACGGCATATGGCTATGCCGGTAAGGTCAGGGGGGTAACGGATGACACGATAAAAGTGGGGATCATACTCGATCAGACAGGACCTGCTGCAAATGCGGTCATTCCTTTGACTGCAGGACTTAGAAGCCTGTTTCGATTCGTTAACGAACAGGGTGGTATACATGGAAGGAAGATCAAGTTGATCGTGGAGGATGACCGTTATTCTATACCTATGGCTATATCTTCCTTCAAAAAATTGCTCTTCCGGAATGAGGTTATTTCTTTAATCGGGCCTACAAGCACAAATGGCGCTGTTGCCCTGTTGAAGAGTATCGAGAAGGAAAAGGTTCCTACGTTTCCCGCATCGACAGCGGAAAGGATGGTAAAACCCTTCGAGCGATATGTCTTTACCATCCAGGACATCTACCCTGGCCAGATGAAGGTAATTGTGGATTATATTATGAAGGATTTAAAGGCGAAGAACCCAAGGATTGCATTCGTTGTTCCTGATAGCGAGGCAGGAAAAGCAGATTTGGTGCCCGGACTGGAGAGGCTCAAATCCTATAATTTAGAGCCTGCAGCAAAGGAGGTGCTCAATCCCGGTTCCATTGAGGCCACTTCTCAGGTGATGAACCTGAAGAAGGCTAAGGTTGATTATATTATTATCTGCGGTTCACTCCCCCAGCCAACGATTGTTCTTCTTAGAGAGTTGAAGAAATTTGGTTTGAAAGTTCCCTTATTTGGCAGTTGGGCAACCTGTAATGAAGATGTGATTCGCATGTCCGGTGATGCATCCGAGCTATTCTATGCAGTTGCTTCTATGGCCTCATGGTACGATGAGGGGCCTGGTGTGGCAAGGATGAGGGAGATCACCCTCAAATATGAACCGGGAACGGAAAAACCCTATCGTGGAAAAACATATACTTACGGTTGGGTTATTGGAACGGTCAAAATCGAGGGTATGAGGAGGGCAGGCAGGAATCTCGATGGAGAGGCTCTGGTAAATAGTTTAGAAGGAATGAAGAGCTTTGATACGGGAGGACTTACGGGTCCTATAGGTTACGGCCCCACAGACCACAACGGGGGAAGTACCTGGAAGATTTTTAAGGCGGAGCCGTCCACGGGAAAGTTTATATCAATGACTGAATGGAGGAGCCCTAAGTAAGGCATGGCAAGGAAAGGCAAGGATGGTGTATCTGTGATTCAGACATTAGACTGAAGGGGAGAAAGTGGCCAGAGATTACATAAAGATAAAGGGTATCCGTTCACAGTTAACAGTTGGCAAAAATGCTTCAAGCTTTATATAAACAGCGGGCTTAAGCCTGCTGTTGTAATTAAACCGTGAACGGTTACAGGAAAGTCTGGTGTCTAAAGTCTGAAGTCCAGTGTCTGAGTTGCAGAGAGACTAACCCTTAAATGGTCATAGCAGTATTTCTATAGTAAAATTTTTAAAAGCCTTATTCTTCTTTATAAGGGCATTCATCAAACTATAGGACTCTCTGTCTTTACATTTAACGTGAGTACAACGACATTGGCGCTGACAATTTTCGCAAAAATAGTCCTCGTTTAGCTGATGCCCACAGCTACCACAATAAGGCCTCATAGAAAGGGAGCCATCCTCGGCACACGCTAAAAAATAATCCCGTTTACTATTTGTCATCTTTTTTCTCCATTTATACTTTCGCTCATAAGTGTTACCATATTTTAATGCATTTACAAACCAGACCACTTTGCCATTTTTTCATTTCCCGCTTCGCAATTGGGGCATTTCTTTGATAAGAGCTTGCTTTTGTAGTAGGGTGAGCATAGAGAAGTATAGAAGAAAGAGGCTTGTGTGTAAAGTAAAAAATTTTCACAAAATGCGGCCGGTCAAAGCATCCCCTTTTAGAGTTTACCTGTATCTTCTTGACATAAAGGCGGATTTCAATATAATGGTTGAACGTAAGGGAGACAAGGATTTGATCTGAAAATTCTGATACGTTGAGAAAGGGGCTTTGATTTGGCGCTATTTGAAAGAAACAAGAATATAAGGGCAGATATTATTGGAGAAGGGTTGCTGAAAGTAGAAGTATCCATGCTGGATAATGTCCATCACATCTCTGCTACTTTTCATATCTCCTTCCCATCCAGAGAGATCAAGCATGCAGAAGCAGACTTTAAAAAGGCTCCATATGTTGGGGTCTGCCGGCAGACCAGCCAAAAGATGGCTAACCTCGTTGGCATTAAGATAAACAGAGGATTCACAAAAAGAGTAATCGAATCTGTAGGCGGCAAGGATGGTTGTCACCAATTAGTTGACCAAACCCTGGAAATGGCTAAAATTATGGTTCAATTCATAGACAAATCCTACAATTTTCCCATAAGAGAGTATATCGAAGATGCTGCATTAATGAGAAAAAAAGTCCTTGAGGTTTATCCTCAAATAAAGGATATGTGCTGGGCATATAAGGTTGGGAACGATCACCTCTTTACAAAAGACATCAAATGCGGTCTTCAAGAAGATTTGGTGATTTAAGTCATGGTTTTCTGTGACCTAACAGCACCATCTTACGATGATGCGCTTCCTCCATCAGCCTATCAAGCTCTTTCCTGTTTTTTCTCAGGTCATCCAGCTCATCCATCAAAGCCTGACGCTCAGAACTAATTGATTGAATCGTCTCTTGACATCCTGACGTATCACTGATAGTGGAATCATCCAAACGCTTCAACCTGGTTTTTACATTAATGGCATTTTTACGAAGTGCCCGAATATCGGCAAGAATAATCTCTTCCTCTTTAGTGAGACAGTCTTTGAGTCCCAGGCAAGCAGCCTTACTTGAATATAAACAGGTATCTTCGGTATTATCCAGCTCTTTCGTAGTATATACCTCCTTTATCAGACAATGAAAGGGATTTCCTTTCTTTCCTTTACCCTCCTACTGGGGTTGGTGTTCCTTGCGAAACAGGTCATTTATGGTTTTTACAGGATTAAAGGTGATAATTGGAACTTCCACAAAAAGGGTAATCCAATTGGCCATGGCCCCGTTCCATAGGCCTGGAAGCTCTAATGCCTTCAGATTCCGGCCATCCTTTGACTTTTGAGAGATAAAGACTGCATCTGCGTCTATATAATTCCACAAATCAAAGGGATCCCCTTTGTAATCCCGGACACCGCAGACAATATCTACAGGGTTGAAATGGGTCCCTGAGGCGAATATTGCCTGTTGCTCCTTGGATTTAGGATCAACCTGGGCACTTTCGACGATCTGCATGGACAGGGTGCCATCTTTTCCTTCAACCCAAAAAGGCCCCCCTCCGGGTTCTCCCTCATTTTTGACCATACCGCATACCCTCAGGGGACGATTGAGTTTGTTCAAGAGGAACTCTCTCTTTTCTTTTATAGATTTACGCTGCCAGCCATTTGGGGGTGTCAGACAGAGCCGTTCTCTGGCAAAGTCCGTGACTTCGTCAAGAAACTGTTCATCATGTTTCTGTGCCACCAATCTTTCCAGATAAGTGAAAATCTTTTTCTGGAGTTCAATTAGAAAGCCAGCCAGAATCTTTTTCCAGAAAAATGTTGGGCCTTTGATCCTGTCAGTCGCTACATTGTCAATATTTTTTATGTAAATTATATCTCTTTTGAGATCGTTCAGGTTTTCTATAAGGGCGCCATGTCCTCC
Organism: Desulfobacteria bacterium; assembly: GCA_041648535.1. Classification (GTDB taxonomy): domain Bacteria; phylum Desulfobacterota; class UBA8473; order UBA8473; family UBA8473; genus UBA8473. Next base: position 7,725 of record JBAZOX010000084.1, read on the forward strand.
AGGGCGAAACAGGAGCTTTCCATCCTTCTCTCGAAAAGGTTGGTTGTATATATCCACGGCAATTGTATCGGTGGATCTCTTCTGAAGAGAAAAATCCACCTGGAACCGGGCATTGTAATTCTTTTCGTACCTATGCCTCACCTCTTCCAGTAGACCTTCGAACCTTTCTTGATGCTCGGAGGAAACGGTAAAGTGGAGACGGCAGAGCCCCTGGGCATCCTTGAGATAATCTGCAGCCTCGACCAGATGCTCCTCAAAGGCTGTCCGGCTACCATTGGAATATTGGTGAAACTTAAGCAATCCCTTGGGCAGGTCAGCGTAGTTAAGACCCTGGGGGGCTAGGAGGCAGTGGATGATCTCTTTAAATTGACCTTTACCTAGCTGGGTATCTATATCAAGCCCAGAGGCAGACATTGACGATTTCAAGTCATCGAAAAAGGCGAATTTCCTTATCCTGTCCATAAAAAAGAGAATATCTTCAGCCTGTTCATTGTCCCCTGTTTTTTTTACAGTATCATTTCTGTCAATTTTTTGGTTTAGGTCATTGAACTGAAGCAGTGACTTGAACATACGGCTGGCCGCCCCTGAAGCGGGCACGAATTTCAGTAGGCGCCCTCTGCTTGCTGCTTCTTGATGATGGAGTATAAGTTCCTTAATTTCATCTTCTGGGATAACCCTTATGCCGTCACCTATGGTACAGGGGCGATTCAACTTCAAATAAGATATTTTCTTCTTAAAGAGTTTTATTTGGGATATAACCTGTTCTTCTGTGATTCCAATGGCTTTCATCTGCTTCATATCGTCATGGCTAAAAATACTATAGCTCATTTCTTTTCCCTACCTGTGTATATAGTGAATCAAAATCTTTGAGCATTTTTTCACTTTATCACACAAGTATAAAAAGTTGCAAGTGCCGGTGAGGATTACAAGGAAGGTGTGGCTGCTTTTGTGGAAAAAAGAAAACCTAAGTTTCAGGGGAGATGAAGGAGGATGAAGGGTTATCCAAGAGATCCGGGAGATACCTCGGCTGTTCGATCACTACCTGAGCACCATGTGTCCTCAACTCCTCCTCCGATCTAAAACCCCATACTGCACCCACTGGGAACATACCCGCACGTGTGGCAGTCTGCATGTCGAGGCCGCTATCTCCCAGATAAAGAAATTGTGATGATGCGATACCGAGGGTCTCAGCTATTTCGAGAGCGCCGGCAGGGTCAGGCTTCATGGGGATTCCCTCGCGCTGGCCTAGAACCATTTCAAACCTTTTGTACGGCAGAAGCTCACGGACGCAAAGTTTTGTGAAATTGTCAGGTTTATTGGAGAGTATGGCCATTTTCACCTGTTTAGAAGAGAGTTCGTCCAAGAGTTCCATAACACCGTCGTATGGCTTGGTGTTTACATTCCAGTTGAGGCTGTAACTCTCACGAAATGCCTTTACGCAGTCCGAAATGATATCATCATTCCGTTTTTCAGCAGGCAGTGCCCTCGATATAAGCACAGTTACCCCCTCACCTACGAAGTAACGATACTCATCTGCTCCACGTGGGGGGAACCCGTATCTTACTAAGGCACTGTTCGCCGAGTTAGCGATATCTGCCAGGGTGTCAAGTAATGTCCCGTCCAAATCGAAGACTACTGCTTGAAAATGCATGGATTACTCCCCTTTAACCGTTACCCCTCCAACTGTCCCCAACATTTCCCTTTTTAAACTCTTTTGGGCTGGGTTATCACAAAGCCATATGCCGAACAAAGCCTTTTTAAAGGGTAAGCCATTTATTAGAGAGTGTTTTTTATTATTTTTATAAACTTCTACTCCCATACCCGGCTTATAAATCAAATCATAAATGTCGTTTTCATTTATTCTGTCTTTAAAAACTGAGACAAGCTTTTCTATTTCAGGTTTGATTGGTTCAATGTTTCCACGTGTAACTCTAAAAAAACCTTCTTTTGTTGCTTCTCCCATCTTTTTACCGGTAATCATAGAGGAGATAATGTGCAGTCTGATTGCCATCGGTTCATCTGCCTCTATAATTTTTTTGGGGTCATGATTCTTTTGCATCAGGTAGAGACCACTAATATATAATTTTATCAGTAATTTAGTTCGCACACCAGCCCCGTTTAGAATCAAGTTGGTTTTGCCAGTCATAAGAGAATCAGGCATATTGATACCATCAATTTCTATTGCATTGCTAATTGAAACTATCATAAAGAAAGTTAGTGTCAGGAAAAAGAGTTTTTTTGGCATATTATTCCCTAGTTTCTTTCGATTGGGTTTTTTGTTGAATTTATCTCACAAATCTGCTGCCAGATCTCTTATAATCACCTTAAGACGTAACTGTAACCTTTATATTCCCGATATATTTCTGTTTGGTTACTTTGCTATTTTGAAGGCTTAAGATTAGCGTGGGCGATCCATTGCCAACCGCTGTCAGTTTTCAGAAAAACGCTAAGCCTTGGGGCCGGTTTCTTTGATAGCCGCTTACCCATGATCGTCTCT
>JBAZOX010000085.1:0-10207 GCA_041648535.1 Desulfobacteria bacterium
CTGCTGAATTCGGATAGAGACGAATTAGTGATTAAAGCCGTCCATGGAGGGGGTATGGACTATACATTGAAGCCCAACCTTAAGGTGGATGAGAGTTTAATAGGTCAGGTGGTCAGGACGAAAAAACCTCTGATGATCATGGATGTCCGAAAAGAGAAGGGATACAGACATCTTGATCTGGCAAAAAAGGTGGGCCTATGTTCCCTCCTTTCTGTTCCCATGATGGTGAAAGAGAGAATCATAGGGGTTATTAACACCTATACGGCTGCACAACACAGGTTTACCTCAGAAGAAATCCAGCTCCTTTCCAGCCTTGCCGACCAATCTGCCATTGCTATTGAGAATGCCAGACTGTACGAACAGATGATATGCCTGGAAGAGAGAATACGTGAGACAGAGAAACTCGGGGTATTGGGAGAGATGGCAATCGAGGTGGCCCACGAGATTAGAAATCCCCTTACCATAGTCAAGATGCTTTTCCACTCCCTGTCTATCCCCGACAAAAAGGATGCGACCATAATCGAGAATGAGCTGGACCGCATGAATAGAATAGTGACCCAGTTTTTGAACTACGCCCGGGGAGAAAAGCCGGAGCTGCAGAAAATGGATATAAACCAGGTCTTAGAAAACACCCTTCTTCTCATAGAGCACCGTCTTTCTCAACAGAGGATGAAACTCAAAAAGACACTTTTACCGCTCCCCTCTATATCCTGTTATCCTGAGAAGACAACTCAGCTCTTTCTCAACCTGTTTCTTAATGCCATAGACGCTATGGAAGATGGGGGAGAGCTGGAAGTCTCCTCAGAGGCTATCAAAGGTTTTATCCAGGTCAAGATAAAGGATAGCGGTTCTGGCATACCGGAGTCAATAAAGGAAAGGATATTTCAGCCTTTTGTAACCACAAAGGCCAAAGGACTGGGGTTGGGGCTGGCCATCGTTCATCGGGTTGTTGAAGAACATAGAGGAAAAATCGAAGTGGAGAGTACCCCGGATATTGGCACTACATTTACTGTAAGCCTGCCCATAGAGGTACTACAATGAAAAAGATACTGGTCGTTGATGACGAACCCAACGTTCATTATTCTTTTAAAAAGGTCTTTTCCGAGAGTTATGTTATCCTTTCTGCCTCGTCCGGGGAAGAAGCCGTAGAGATCATCAGCAGGGATACCCCAGACCTGGTAATAATGGATATCAGGATGCCCGGTATGGATGGAATCACCACCCTTAGAAAAATCAAGACCATAGATCCCAAACTCCATATTATTATTATGACGGCATACGGAACTATGGAAACAGCGGTGGAGGCCATGAGGTTAGGGGCATACGACTACACCCTGAAACCCTTTGATATCGATTGGATGAAGGCAACCATATCCGGCGCCTTATCCGTAACAGAGATGATGAAGAGAAAGGTTGCCCTGTCACCTTCCCAAGAGGGGGAACTGAACGGGGACATCATGGTTGGAAACTCGCCTGAAATGCAGAAGGTATATAAGTATATCGGGCAGGTGGCAGGGAAAGACATAACGGTTCTTTTAAACGGAGAAAGTGGTACTGGAAAAGAACTGGTTGCCAGGGCTATATATAAACACAGCACAAGAAGGGACAAACCTTTTATGGCAATAAACTGTGCTGCTATACCCGATAATCTACTGGAGTCGGAGCTTTTTGGTTATGAAAAAGGGGCATTTACCGACGCCCGACTAAGAAAGATCGGGAAGCTTGAACAGTTAAGTGGGGGCACAATACTTTTGGATGAAATCGGGGATATGTCCCTTCTTCTTCAGGCCAAGATGCTTCGTGTATTACAGGAGATGGAGTTTGAAAGATTGGGAGGAAATGAAACAATAAAGGTTGACATCAGGGTGATAGCGGCCACCAATAAGGATCTGAAAAAGGAAGTCGCTAAGGGAAGGTTCAGGGAAGACCTCTATTACCGTTTGAACGTAGTCTCTATTTACCTCCCCCCCTTAAGGGAAAGGAAGGGTGACATACCGGATTTAGTAAGGTATTTCATAAAAAAGTCAAGCCCTGAGTTGAATAAAGAAACAAAGGATATTACTCCATCGGCACTCAATGTATTGACGGGTTACCATTGGCCCGGCAATGTAAGAGAACTGGAGAACGTTGTCAAAAAGGCTATTATTGGCTGTAAGTCGGAAGTCATTGTCCGGGAAAACCTCTCTTTTGATAACGAAACAAATAGGGCTCATCCCATGGAAAAAGAAGGGGGGCTGGCCTCAGGGTTGAATGGAATCTTAGACAGGCTTCTTGAAGAAATCCCCTTATCGCTAACCGGGGATAAGGATGTGTTCGCATTTCTGGAGAAAATGCTTGTAATAAAGGCGCTTATGAAAACAAAAGGTAATCAGGTGAAGGCAGCAGAGCTTTTGGGTATTAACAGAAACAGTCTCCGTCGGAGGATGGAGAAATACGGAATACAGAAAGAGATAAGCATATCAGGAGCCTTTATAAAGTTTTGATTCTTTATTACGAAATATCCTGCCTCTCTCAATGCTGTGGATCATCATATGGTGAAGGGTTCTCGGCGCATCCAATCTTGCTTGTCAGGGCATAATAATATCTTTTTATCTCAATTAAGTGTTTTGTCAAGTGATAATTTTGGACAACGTTCCTAAACTTCTCTCTAAACTTCTTAAACTTCTAGGCGAAGCGAGACGCTCAAATTCATGGCCGCTTCGGTCTTCAAAATGTATGGGTTGTACGATTGTTTCTATCATTTATAGATGTCCAACGAGTCTGTAGAAAAACCCATAAATCAACACTTAGGCACTTTGTAACCTACTGTTTTTATTGAATATTATTTTTTGAAAAATCTTAAAAAGGGACTTATTCTACAGGCTCAATGCGGCGCTGAGCGGTGTCCCGAAGGGACATCCGTCTCCTGTGCCTGGTTCTCCCGGAGCGAAGCGGAGGGCAGGCACAACCGCTCAGCGCCGCATTCCCCCCGAGCGGAGCGAGGGGGGAATGCTAAAATCAGCCGACGCTGTAAGCGGTCGGCTGGATTGCCTTGTTGGCGGCTTATTTATTGCTCAAAAGACCACAATTCTTGTGCAGAAGTGTCCTTGTCCAAACAGAAACATTCGAGTTTCCTTGTCTTTTGTCTTGATTATCCACATGTTCTCTCTATCCATCAAAAGGTCTTTATTGTCACACGTAATGAGCTTATTCCATGGCAGACCTGGCGGCGGATATCTAAAAGTGAAGGTAAACCCATTCTCGGTCAGTTCTTCATCTATGATGATGCTATTATCCATCTGGCCAAAATACCACATGATAGGATTAAGACCTTGATAGCTTTTTCTAAATTTATCAATAATTCCATATAGATCGGGATATTCCCAAATTATATGAAGATCGTTATTTTTATCTTTAAACGAATCAATACGTGTCCCTAATTTGGCCAGACGTTCATGCATCAGTATTGTCACACTCTTTCCAGAACTGTAATCAAGGTTCATGGCTTTGATAAACCAGCCTGGTATAGTATCCTCGATTTTCTCCGGAATAACGATACCTACAGAGTCTTCTTTTCCTGTGCAGCCTAAAAGAAGAAAAAAGCAAATAATTGATAGGATAGAAATATATTTATGTTTCATGACTGTCGCCAACAACGGTGAAAATAACCGGCCGGCAAGCTTTTCCTCCGGTCGGGTTGATTTTTTTGTTAGCAATTTTTTGATTTATATATTTACTATCTTTAAGGCTGCATATAGAACAAGGGATACGATAAAGGACCATTTTTGTATTCCGTATGCAGTGATAGCGTTTTTATTAGATTTTGTTATATTTTCATTTACTTTATCTATCAATTGTTTGAATCTCTCTCGTTCCTGCTTGATTTCTTGAGGAGTCCATTTTTCACCAGAGGACTTTGTGCTTTCTTTATTATTATTCAGTGCGCGCGCGATCCCTGTTTGTTCATCATTCAGCCAACTTTCTTCAGCTTCATTCAACAAAGAAATATTTATTCGTTCTTGCCTATACATTCCAGCCAGAAAACTAACCAATAGAAGAATCCATACCATAGAAATAATGAATGGAAAATTAGGAAAGTCACTCGGCTTATAGCTCTGAATACTTAATGAAAGCAATGTTACTATAACCGCAAGAAAATAATAATCATATTTCTTTTGGGATTCTCTCTGGGCCTTTACTAATTCTAAATATGCATTTCCCATAATCCACCATAGTTTATTCTATTATTTGCTAATGCGGCAGTTGAGCAGTGCCCGAAGGGCATCTGTCTCGAACTCCTGGTTCTCCCCGCAGCGGAGCGGAGGTTCAGGAGTTCGCTGCTCAACTGCCGCATTCCCCCCGGAGCGAAGCGAAGGGGGGAACAATGTTATTAAGCGACAAAACGAGTGTAGCAGAAATAGGCTTTTTTGTAAAATAAAATTGACATAACCCATTAATATAATTATACTCACTTGTCGGTTAACACTGCAAACGGAAGGAATACACACATTTCGGTAAACATAAAGAATGCACAAAGAATGGAAAGAATGGGGTCAGGCAACGGAAATACGGTATTTTCTCTTCCTCCCCTTGATCAGATTCTCCCCCATTCGTGTTAGCTTCTTCTCGAACGAACTATCCCTCCGCAGAAGATCTTCAACCTTGATGATCGCCTCTCCTATCGTAACAGGACTCCGCTTGAAATGGCTGGCTATATCTTTCACCGATTAGCTGTCGGCTGCAAGAGCCATGTTAGGATATCTACGTAATTCTATCCATATAATGTTCAGGATCTCTGTGAAGGTGGGCTACCGCAGTAATTAGAATTTCGTCTGATTCTATTACGTAGAGAAGAGCGTAAGGGAAACCTTTTATGAGGCAACGTCGTGTTACCTTGCCAATTTTTGTCCATGCTTCTGGCATAAGTCCTATTCTTTCGATGGCGGCATCCACTTCTTGAAAAAAACGAAAGCCTAAACCGGGTAGTTGGTGGTCGTAATACCTTACAGCTTCATCCAATTCAATACTAGCAGGGGAGATAAACCGAACCTTCAACGCTCATACCTCTTTCTAAACTCATCCCAATCAATTGCCTTAAGTTCTCCTCGTTTATAAGCTTCATATCGAGCCTCTGCTTCGACAACCCAGCTCTGTTCAATATCTGGATCAGGCTTATCAAGGCTATATAAAACTGCCTCAACTAATCGAATACGTTCAACGGGTTTGAGCTCTATGGCTTTTTTCGCCAATTGATCTAATGATTCCATAATATTTCTCCTTTTCTATCCTAACCAGAGTTCTGAACCAGAGTTCTGGGGACACAATACTCAATTCATCCATATCTCTTTTTCAGTCCCGGCTTTTTCGGGCGAAGCATCCGCCCCAGTCCCTTTTCTATTGTTTCTACAAAATGCTCGCTACCAAGTGGTCTACCGTTCCGCTCATATTGACGCAGATTATTCCAAGGGGCTTATACCCCGCTTGTCGCGGCATGATACGATTCTATAGAAAAACCGACTGCCTGCCAAGTAATTTATAATTAGAAACATCGTCCTCAAATAATAAAGCCGTTCATCCGCCATCTATACCTCTCCAAGGTTTACCTCGGAGCCGTGCGATGAGGCGATCGGTGTTCATGTATCGGTGACCCCCCGATAATCCTTTATGCATAGTTCCAGGCGTCGCGGATGTCCGCAATGGGAAGCACCTGGACCTTTTCGGTGAGGCGATAGGCCGCTTTCCCCGGATAGACCACCCACAGCCGCTCCAATTTAAGGTCTTCAACTGCCGTTTTCATGGATCGGGTCAATCGGGGAGCATCTTCATACTTGAATTCCACACCCCAGTTTTGTTCTCCCGCCTGCCAGAAAAGGTCGAGTTCCGCGCCGGCGTGGGTGTGCCAGAAATAGAGATCTCCATCTTCCTTTCCCAAAGTTCGGCAGACACAATCCAGGGTAAAACCTTCCCAGGAGGCGCCGAGCCGGGGCGAAGAGTACAACTGCTCCGTGGTTTCAATGGACAGCAGAGCATGGAACAGCCCGGAGTCGCGCAGGTATAATTTTGGCCGCTTTACCAGACGTTTCCCGATGTTGACAGACCAGGGCTGGAGAATGCGGACCATGAACGTGCCTTCCAAGATATCGCAGTATTTCCGGACGGTCATGTCGGAGACGCCGAAGGAACGGCCCAGCTCAGCGTAGTTCAGTATCTGGCCGTGGTAATGGCTCAGCATGGTCCAGAAGCGGCGCAGTGTCCGAGCCGGGATTGTGATCCCTAACTGGGGGATGTCCCGTTCCAGAAAGGTCGTCACATATTGATTCCGCCAGAGCAGGCTTTCATCATCCGATGCCGACAGAAAGGATCGGGGCAATCCCCCTCGCTGCCACAGGGCATTTACTGCCCCGGGATCGATGTCGCTAAGGCGGAAGCCACCCAATTGAAAATAGGCAATCCTCCCGGCCAGGGATTCCGAACTCTGGCGAATCAAATCCCGGGAGGCGCTTCCCAGGATGACGAACTTGCGATTCTTCTCTTGATCCACCAGATAGCGCAGGAGGGGAAAAAGATCGGGCAACCGCTGGATCTCGTCGATGACGATGAGCCCCGTCAGGTCTTCCAGTGCGAGCTGAGGCTGTTCCAGACGGGCAATGTCCTGGGGATTTTCCAGATCGAAATAGTAATCGGCGGCGAGCGTTCGGGCCAGCGTTGTTTTTCCGCACTGCCGTGGGCCAAGAATCGCCGTGACGGGGAATACGGACATGAACTTGCTTAATGTGGCCCGATCCGTTTTTCTGTCAATAAGGTTCATGGTCGTAGCCTAAACGATCTACCTTGAAAAATCAAGCTTTATGTTTGATGTTTCAATGATAAATTTTGCCCATTCCTGTCATTTGTCCTGGCCGGTTTCCTGAATGACCACGAGGTAAGCGACTACCTCGAAATCGTTCATGCCGGCGAATTCTCCCTCGCCCACGTGGGGTTCTGGGGACAATACTCAATTCATCCATATCTCTTTTTCAGTCCCACTTGCCGCACTATCTCAGCCGCCAAAAGGCAAGCTCACCGGCCAAAACCCTCAACGGCAGTTTACTCCCGATGAAGCTAATTGTTATGAGTTTAATTGATTTCTTTGAATTTTGCTCGCGATGCACTGCATACCGGGCATTTTTCCGGAGCTTGATCATAGACAGTATTTCCGCATACCTCACAAACATATATCTTTTTCTTCGGCAGGTTGCTGCCTGCTTGAACTGACTTCAATGCTTCGTTGTACAAGTTATTCAGCTCATAATTTTCAGTATAGCATATCCCACCGAAATCATTACAAGTAATTAACAAAAAAGAATGGGGGCAGGCAACGGAAATACGGTATTTTCTCCTCCCCACCCTTGACATCTCCCCAAACTAACGCCGTATCTTTTGGCCAAATTACCTTGACACACAGTCACTCCCCCACTATACTTACAGTACAAAAAAGTTCTTCCCAAACAAACAAATTAAAAAAACAACCTGATTGTCAGCTATTCGCCGGTTTTTTCTTTTACTAACAGAAAATTGAATGCTGCGGAAGGGCGGTTGGCTGTGGAGGACTATAATGCAGGCGGTCGTCTTACTTTCTGGGGGTCTTGATTCAACTGTTTGTGCGGTTCTTGCCGTGAAGACATTTGGGGCAAAACAGGTAGCTGCTCTCAATGTTCTTTACGGACAGAAGCATACCAACGAGTCCGAAGCCGCCTGGGCGGTCGCAAAACGCTTGGGTTTAGGGGCATTTGAGGAGGTAACCCTGCCCGAATCCTTATTCAAGGGCGCCGGCTCAAGCCTGGTTGATGCCAATGTGAAGGTTCCTGATGGGCCGTACCCAAACGATGACGGCCCCGTTTCTACCTACGTGCCGTTCAGAAACGGTATACTCATCTCCGTTGCCGCAGCCTTCGCTTTGAAAGTGGCCGCGCAGATGATTTATTTTGGGGCTCACCAGGAAGACGCAATGAACTGGGCATATCCGGACTGCACTCCGGAGTTTTTGGGAGCGATGAAGAACGCTGTCTGGGTCGGCACGTATCATAAGGTGCGGCTGGCAACCCCGCTTGAGTGGCTCGACAAGGCGGGCATCGTTGGGCTTGGCAGACAATTGAGCGCTCCTTTCGAGCTGACACGCTCCTGTTACCAGGGTGGGAACAAGGCGTGTGGGCGGTGTGCAACCTGCATATCGCGGCTCGATGCGTTTAAAGCCAACGATCTAGTGGATCCCATTGCCTATCAGACTCTGACAGAGGACTAATGTTCGAAATCTACATTAAGCAGAAGTTCGAAGCGGCCCATTTTCTGCCCGGTCATAAGGGGAAATGCGCAAATCTCCACGGTCATACGTGGCGGGTTGAATTGACGATACGCTCGGAAACCTTAAACGATGGCATAGTAACGGATTTCATTGAGGTGAAAGAAGCGCTCAATGAGGTTTTGCCCGACCACACCCTTTTAAATAACATTATCCCAAATCCGACCGCGGAAAACCTGTCCGCATACTTCTACAAGCTGCTCAAGGGAAGAGTCTCGGGTTTGGTAAAGGTGGTTGTCTGGGAATCGGAGAATTTGGGGGCGGCTTTTTTTGAAGGTTAACGAAATTTTTTACTCAGTACAGGGGGAAGGGAAAAACACAGGCATACCGATGGTCTTTGTCCGCCTCGCGGGTTGTAACTTGTGCTGCGACTTCTGCGATACGAAATACGCGTTCGAGGCCGGGGATGAGATGATGGTGGGGGAGATTCTATCCGAAAGGGAGAAGTACTCCTCAAAGTGGGTTTGCATAACCGGTGGAGAGCCGTTTATTCAACCTTTGGACGAATTGGTCGGGCGGCTGAAGGCGGACGGTTCTCTGATTCAGATAGAGACAAACGGGACGATATTCCAGCCCGTTACATGCGATTGGATGGTAGTGAGTCCCAAGAAAGAGCGGAGGCCTGTCGAGTCTATGCTTGAGCGGGCGGACGAGATTAAAATCGTCGTCGGCTCGAAAGCGGCGTTGGATTTTGCAGAGGAATACGAGGCGTGGGGAACGTGCCACTCGGTCCAGCCGGAAAACAATCACGAGGAAGCGACTAAACTCTGCCTGGATTTTGTCGCCGAACATCCGCAGTGGCGATTGAGCATGCAGTTGCATAAGCTTATCAATATAAAATAGGTAAAACCCAAAAATCTCTCCAATGTCTGCGTTAGTATATGCCTTCTCTCCCACAAGAAAAAGACCGAGTAGAAACAACGTCCCAAAGTACCCCTTAACATTAAACAGCGAAGCGGTCTGGTAAAAGCTGTGAACGGCGCTGATTTGTTGATATATTCAAGATAATAAATATTTAGCTTGCTATTATATATAAACACGAATATTGATGCATCATCAATTAAATTCTGTCGTAAATTGGCGGGAGGGTTCCTTTCTGAGGAAATTGTCCGTTTTTTAGAACGCTATCATCCTTCAGTTTGTAACGTTGAAATTTTTTGGAAAGGAGGATGATATTATGAAAAATGGAACTGTTAAGTGGTTTAATGACCAAAAAGGTTTTGGATTCATTGAACAGGAAAACGGGCCGGATGTATTTGTGCATCATAGCGCAATCAATGCGACTGGTTTTAAATCCCTCAGTGAAGGTTCGCACGTAACTTTTGACATCGAGCAAGGGACAAAAGGTCCGGCTGCTGCCAATGTGACCATCGTCTAACCTTTTTAAAGGCAATAAAAGGCATCTCCTGTGAATTAGGGGATGCCTTTTTTAATGACCGCTTGCATCAAACCGCAATTATGCAGGCTTAAATTCTTTTCCCTGTTATCGGTAATCTTATCGATCCGGCAACCGACAAAAAGGAAACGCTATGGGAAGACCTAATTACCAGTTCAATAAACGTCAGAAAGAATTGGACAAGAAAAAAAAGAAAGAGGAAAAAAGGCAGAGCAAGCTACAAAACAAGGCAGTTGAAACCGATCAAACTGAAAAAGACCCGACCACTTCTACGGAGGACCTGCAAGCATAGGGACCGACCGGTACCAATTTTTTGCCGATTGCGATCGTAGTTGACGCAGATCACTTCTTTCCTGCTCTGATATGTCTTCCGATAAAAAATCTACCCTGCCAAAGATAACTTCGCCATCCCTTGAGAAAGCTTACAGTAGATTTTTTATTGCTTTAACCTCGATTTGCCGGTCGAGCTGAAAATCTTCGCTGCCGAAATAAAC
>JBAZOX010000086.1:0-10080 GCA_041648535.1 Desulfobacteria bacterium
GCGCTATTTGCTGTAATATTGGTTTTCGTCTTTTGGGGTATCGGGAGTTTTAGCGAGGACAAAGGTAATAGGATAGCCACTGTCAATAATCAACACATAACAATCAGTGAATACAGAGAAACCTATGAAAACCTGTTAAAGAGATATCAGGATGTCTACAAGAATGATCTCTCTGAAAAATTGATTGGTCAGCTAAATCTCAAAGAAATGGCTCTGGAAGGTTTAATAGAAAGGGCTCTTTTGATACAGGAAGCAGAGAGGCTCGATTTAAAAGTAACCCAGAAAGAACTCAAAGAATCAATAATGAATCACCCTGCCTTTCAGAAAGACGGGGGGTTTAATCATTACCAGTATATGAACTTATTGAGATACAACAGGATGACACCCGAGGATTTTGAAGCATCTCAAAAAAGGGACCTCTTGATAAAGAAGGTTGAAGGGGTCATAAAAGATACTGCTAAAATATCTGACAAGGAAGCACTAGATATCTACACCTTAGAGGATGAAAGCGTTAATATCGAATTTGTCAGGTTAACAGCCCCCTCTTTTACAGACAAGGCAAAAGTGTCAGATGAGGAAACAAAGGACTATTTTTTAAAGCATAAAGAAAAGTACCGAATACCAGCTAAGGTGAATGTGCAGTATTTGAGTTTTAATCCAAAGAACTATGAATCGAAAGTCGAGATTACGGAAGAGAATATAAATGACTACTACCAAATGAACAAAGAAAAGTTTACTTTGCCAGAAAAGATACAGGCAAGACATATATTGATCAAAAGTCTCCCTGATGATGATTCTGAATCGGTTAAGAAGGCAGGAAAAAAAGCGGAAAATATCCTTTCTGAGATACAAAAGGGGGCAGATTTTGCCACATTAGCCAGGGCATACTCAGATGATCCTTCGGGAAAGAAAGGCGGGGAGTTAGGGTATATAGAGAGAAGAAATTTGATGGGGCAGATCAGAGAGGCTATATCATCCCTTAAGGCAGGAGAAGTTAGCCCAATTATTAAGAGTCCTTTCGGCTTTCATATAATAAAGATTGAAAAGGTTCTAAATCCAAGAACCATACCTTTAAAGGAGGTTAGACCTCAGATTGTTTCTCTTTTGAGACAGGAAATGGCACAAGAATTGGCAGACGAGAAAGCAGAAGATGTTAATGCAATGATTATTGAAGGAGGAAATCTTAAGAAACTTGCATCCAATATAAAGATGGATTTACATGAGACAGGCCTCTTCGCTATAGGGGAAAGTATAAAGGGACTTGGCACAAATAAGCCTTTTTCTGATGCCGCCTTTTCTCTCAAAAAGGACGAGATAAGTCAGGCAATAAAATCCTCGGGTGTAAACTACATCTTGCAGGTAATTGAAAGGGTAGAGCCTCGAATACCCGAACTCCGTGAAGTCAAAGATAGGGCAAAAAAAGACGTGCAAAGAGAAAAGGGGGAAACTATGGCCCGGACAAAGGCAGAAGGATTAGCAGAAGAGTTACGAATGGGTAGAAAATGGGAACATCTAACTTCTGAAAACAAATTAAGGGTTGAAGAAACAGGGTTTTTTAGAAGAGGGGACAGTATCATACCAAACATTGGATACGCTGAAGAGATCAAAAAACATGTATTCTCTTTAACCCCAAATAATCCTTATGCTGATAGGGTTTTCCATACTAACGATACTTACTTTATAGTTAAATTGAAAAGCAAAAAGGATGCAGCTAAAGAAAAATTTAATTTGGTGAAGGATAGGCTCAAGAAAGCGCTTATTGAACAGAAGAAGGAAGAGATTTTTCAAGCATGGATTAATAGCCTAAAAGCCCGTGCAGAGATTGTAAAAGATTTAAGCCACATTAGGTAATGAAATACCGTAGCACATGCTATTTTTTCTTGACACAAAACCCTCATTTCGCTATAAAGGGTGCTATATTAAATGATCCGTATAATTAATTTATAGTCGCTTCGTGGGTCGGGTACACTCACAAAGATTGTCCCTTTGTCAGAGTTGCGACCTGAGTTTTGGGATCATAGAAGTTTTGTAAAGGAGGCCATTGCTTTGGTAGAGGGAACTGTAAAGTGGTTTAGTGACAAAAAGGGGTATGGTTTTATCAGTCAGGATGAAGGCGGAGATATTTTTGTCCACTATTCATCCATCAACACGACCGGATTCAAGAGCCTTGCTGAAGGTGACCGGGTAAGTTTTGATGTTGAAGATAGCAACCGGGGACATGTGGCTAAAAACGTCAATAAGATCTAGCTTACTGCAATTACTTAATAGCATCTCATCGAAGTTAGACAAGACCCTCCTTTTATTTGATTACAAATACTCAGGTGGCTAGACTGAAGGCTGTTAGGACACTTTAGCCTTCGGTCTTCAGACTAAACATAAACACATCAGGTAGATATATAGCTCCTTTCTTCGAGCAATGCCGAGGTAAGCTCCTCTGCGCCACCGATAACGTAAATCCTTCCTTTTCCAATCCTGGAAATCTCTCTCATAAGCCATGGATTTGACGATTTCTCGTTAATGCAAACACAGGATATAGTTATGCCTTTTCTAATAGTCTTGGAAGCTTCTTCCAGACAGTATCTTTCAGGAAAAGGCTTGGGGGCATTCGCATCTCCATCAGAAACAAGAACTATATGCTGTTTCACTTCCCCCCTTTTGTGCTGAGTTAAAAGGGAACGGGCCTTTGAAAGTCCATAACCGATGTTGGTAAAGGCATTTTCATGAAGTTCCAGGTCTAAGACCTTCTTTGCAACCAGATACGGATTACCGGTAATCTCCACTACTATATCAGCCATATTTGAGAAAGTTACTACGCCAATCCTGTCTTTATAATGGGTGCAGGCCAGAGCAAGAGCTACAGCGCTCTCTTTTGCATACCAGAGTTTATCCAGTTGAGACATTGTCCCCGAAAGGTCTATGGTCATCGCTATCTCCAACTTCTTTCTAATATCCTTTTTGTTCACCATTATATCTTCTCTGGCTATCTGATCCCGCCTATTTCTAATGGCTTCTCTGATAGTACCCTTTATAGACACATCCCTGTATCTGTCACCAAACCTGTATCTCCTGAGACCGACTATCCTTCCGTCACCAAAGTTCAACCTCTTCCCGGTTTTGTGCCGCCCATCTCCTGATGAATTGTAGTAATCCCAGTATTTCGGGACCAACTTTTCAAGGAGCATGGTGACTGCTTTCCTGGTCATATCCCATCCTTTACCACTCTTTTCAAGGACATTTTTGTCCTCAAGCATATCCAGGGTCTCCTTAAGGGCAAGTTCTTCCAGCCTTTTCTTGTACTCTTCAAACATCTTGTCCTTGTTTTTGCGCATATCTTCTATCTCCCAGAGGAGGTCTTCCGTTATATCCTTTCTGTTCCCTGATTGAACATCCTCCTCCAGTTGATCTGCCGCCTTTTTGTGTATTTTAGCGAGTTGTGATTCTGGAAACCTATGGATCCTTTTTAGTAATAAGTCAAAATACCCCAGTTTTAGAGGTTGCTTGAACCTTTCGACCCGCATTATCTCCTCTATAAGATTTCTAACCTCTTCCTCGGTCAGAACAATACCATATTGCTTTTTATCGCTGCCATATAGGACTTCATCCACTATCTCCCCAATAATCTCATCAGAGGACATTATGGCTTCTGCATGAGGAGCTATGGTTATCCTATGGGGCAAGGAGACTTTTGAAGCTGCTTTAAGGATTTCATTGTCCTTTTTTGAACTTATACGCTTGTATATCGGGATCAACTCGGCAAATTTGACCTCCCCTCTTGTACTCACGCCTCTTTTTATATCAGGATGATCTCTCGTTTTGTGGACAACACTCATTATGTTATCCCTTAGAGTATCATCCAAATCCTTCCCGCGAAAAAGAACCTGTCCTTCTATTTCACGGTCTTGAAGATAATGTAGTTCTACAATATCAAAGTGATCAATCATATCTATAGACAGAGACGTCAATGCCCGTTCTCCACCGGTAGCAATGATTAAGGTATCCAGGGGAACTTTCTCTTCGTAGCCACCAATATTTATGGAATCTTCCAGAGCGTTAAGAACAACATTCAATACCCTTTCCGGTATTCTGTCTACAAAATCTAAAAGCAAAAATCCCCCATTGGACCTAAGGAGTTTACCCGGTGTAAATGCTCTTATGTCATGGAGCCCATAGATAATGGCAGCCTCGGGATCCAGCCCCCCTATCAAGTCTTCTGGAAGCAGCTCAGGACTCCCCTGAACCCTCTTCACTCTTTGAGAAGCAGGCATAACTTGAAGCTCTATCCCAAATTCCATCTTCCTATTCATGCACCAGGGACAAAGGGGCCTTTGGGGATGACAATTCACAGGACAGTCTTTTATAACCTCCATGTCACCAAGAATACTGCTAATCTTCTCTGCCAGCACCGTTTTTCCACTCCCCGGAGGCCCAAGAATAAGCAAGTGGTGACCTGAATAAAGGCTTGTTATTATCTCTTCTTTCTTTTTATCCTCCAGGTGAAAACCATCAAATAGCCACTCTTTAGTTTCTTTTAAAGGAGTGGCTCCCAGACGTTCTCTAATCTCACTTCGTAACAAATTAGGCTCCTTCTTTACTATTGACCTGAGACTTTTGAAAAACTGTTTACTTTTTGAAAAAGTATCACTGAGAGCGAATCCATGAGAATAGAAGAGTAGAGTAGTAGAGAGGTAATTACCATGATCTTTACAACATAGGAGGGGTTAGATACAGAGGTGATCTTTAAACGAAAAGGTTCTTCTTTGATAATAAAGGTAAGGAAGGGCGTAAAAAACTCTATTTTTCTAACCACCTCTTAAAATTCTCTTTAAACAGTCCAGAATTCCCCTTGGGTATTCTTATCAAATGCTTACCAGAGTGCAGATAATATCCTTGTATCTCAGGATTTAATTCTTTTATCTCCTTGAAAAACGAGTTTGCCGCCTCAGCAATTACCTTTATCTGCACATTAAAAGGTATATCAACCCACACTTCATCGAATTCAACAGGATGGTAATATTCATCTTCATCGAGGTGGAATCCATATTTCTCAGAGTTCGAAAGGATGATCTTCGCGGTAAGTATCCTGAAGACAAACCGTTCTGTCTCTAAAGGCAGGTTTAGCTTGTAATAGTTATTCACCCCCTGCTCTCTTATCTCCCTTTTAATCCTGCTTTCACCACAATTATAGGCAGCAAAGGCCAATGCCCAACTATCAAAGGTTTTATAAAGATAGATTAGATAGTCTATCGCTGCATTCGTTGATTTAGAAAAATTCAGCCTGTCGTCAAACCATTCATTAACCCTCAAATTGTACCTTTTCGCTGTTCCATCCATAAACTGCCACGACCCTGCTGCGCCTTTTGCAGAATGAGAGTATATCATTAAAGAACTTTCAATTACTGCCAGGTATTTTAAATCCTCTGGAAGACCTTTTTCTCTGAGTCTGGCTTCAACGTATGGAAAATACCTTTTGGATCTTTTCAACCACATCACGACTTGAGGTATGTTCCCAACGGATACGACAAATTCTCTGTCTAACATTTCCCATACATTCTGATTGTCCAGAGGAACCATCTCGTTACATAGGGTGAGTTTCTTCGAATATCTGAATTCTTTCAAGGAATGGACAGGGTATTTAAATGAGTCCTCTGCATTTAAATGAGATGCGATAAAGATTAAAAACGTAACCAATAATAATGTCTTCAGCTTCATCTTCATCTTCAAATCAGATAGCCCCTTTTTCTTCCATCTCTTTTATGTCCTGGTCTTTATAGCCCAAACCCTTTAGAATTTCCTCTGTATGTTGACCTAAGGTAGGGGATGGTGTCTTTATCCTCCCTGGCGTTTGAGAGAATTTAAATGGGAAGCCTACCGTCGTTACCTTGCCTTCTACAGGATGTTCCATCTCGAGCAACATCTCTCGATGCTTAACGTGGGGGTCAGCCATCAGATCTTCTGCGTCATTCACAGGGGCATAACATATATCCTTCCCTTCAAAGAGACCTAACCACTCCTCCCTGGTCTTTGAGAGAAATATCCTCTGTAACTCATCCATAGTCTTTTTCTGTTGTTCTCCTGTAGCAAACTGGGATTCTTTCAGATCTTCTCTGCCGATCAGTTTCAAAAGGTTAAGCCAGAATTTGTCCTCAATATTGCCTAGAGAGATGAACTTTCCATCCTTTGTCTTAAATACGTTGTAGCAGGGGGTCTCTCCTGTAATACCCAGTGTCTCTAAACCATGAGATCGTTGGCTTGCAACAAGACCGGCAATATTTATCATATTGTAAGACACCATACAGTCAGTCATTGATACGTCAATGTACTGCCCTTTACCCATTCTATCTCTAGCTATGATACCTGCTAAAATCGAAAAGGCAGAAAATATGCCTATGCTCATATCGGCAATAGGTATCCCTGGTATTACCGGTGCTCCTGTATGTCTGCCTGTGGACTCAAGGATACCGGCCACACTGATATAGTTCATATCATGCCCCGGTCTATCCTTATAAGGGCCATCTTGTCCATAACCCGTAGATGAACAAAAAACGAGTCTGGGGTTTATCTCTTTCAGATCATCATAGCCTAACCCTAATCGCTTCATCACCCCAGGTCTAAAACTCTCAAACAGGACGTCGTATTCCTTGACTAACCGGCGAAGTATCTCCTTCCCCTTTTCCTCTTTGAGATTCAAGGTCATACCTTTCTTGTTACGGTTGGCCATTAAAAATACTGCACTTTCTTTCTCCAATTTAGGGGGCATCCATCTCATATAATCCCCTATTTTAGGTTCTTCTATTTTAAGAACCTCGGCTCCTAAATCAGCCAGCATTAAGGTACAGTAATTAAAAGGCAGCAATCTGGACAGATCCAGTATCTTTATTCCTTCTAAAGCAGACGCCATCTTTGTTTCCTTTCTCTTTTTATTTTCCCTTCTGTTTTAAAGTCACCTCTTTTAAGCCAATAGGGTACCTGCAATTACGCTCCTCTGTATCTCATTCGTGCCTTCAACAATCTGTAACAATTTGGCATCCCTTATCCGTCGCTCCATAGGATAATCCTTCATATAACCGTAGCCCCCTAAAACCTGGGCTGCCTCAATAGTTCCTCTCATGGCTACATCCGTAGCAAAGCACTTACACATGGCCCCCAATCTGGATAGTTCCAGCCTTTTTGATTTGCTTTTCTGCCATCCCGGTTCGGCAGTAACCGCATCTATCTGGGCAGCGGCCTTGTATGTTAGCTGCCTTGCCGCTTCCAGCTCCATTGCAATATCGGCCAGCTTAAACTGTATAGCCTGTAAGGTAGCAATAGGTCTGCCGAATTGTATCCTTTCCTTGGCGTACCCTATAGCATAGTCTAAAGCCCCTGCCAGAAGTCCAACACCCACAGATGCCACCATAGGACGGGTCTTATCCAGGGTTTCCATAGCAATGTAAAACCCCTCACCCTCCTGCCCCAGGATATTCTCTTTCGGAATCCTGCAGTCTTCCATTATAACCTCACACGCAGGTGTTGCCGTATTACCCATTTTATCTTCTTTCTTGCCAATAGAAAGCCCTTGACTATCGCTCTCTACTACAAAGGCGCTTATCCCCTTTACCCCTGATGCCTCTGCATCTGTTTTTGCAAAGATAGTTATGACATTTGCCCTGTCTGCATTGCTTATAAAACACTTTGTTCCATTCAACACATAGCTATCGCCATCGAGGACAGCTCTGGTTTTCATAGATGCACTATCTGATCCCGCTGATGGTTCGGTAAGACCAAATGAAACAAACCATTCTCCGGTGGCTATCTTGGTAAGATACTTCTGCTTTTGCTGAGGAGTAGCGGCTATCACTATGGGTTGTGCACCCAGGTCCTGGACCCCTGCCAACATACAGCAATTTGTACAGGCTTTGGCCAGTTCTTCCACAACTATTATAAAAGTCAGAAAGCTACCGCCTGCCCCTCCATATTCAACAGGAAACGGTATGCCCATAAGGCTATTGGCTCTAAATAACTCTACAATATCATCGGGAATATGGCCTGTTCTGTCAATTTCTTCAGATCGAGGAGCGATCTTTTCTTGAGACAACCTCCTCACACTATCTCTCAGCATTAGCTGCTCTTCCGTCAACTGGTACTGCATACTTCCCCCCTTATCCCTTTTATGATTAACTGTCAAGTCTCTACACAGAGGGCTCTGAAAAGTGCTCCTTTTCAGAGCCCTCACATAGAAAATCCACCTTTAACCAAGCTTATACCAATACCGCTTGTGTATCTGGTATTGTCTTCTTTTGTCTAAAGACCAGCGATAGAGACACTGATGAGATTCATAGCCGGAAAACCACCCATATTGTGGGTAAGCCCAATTTTGGGATCCTTGATCTGCCTTTCGCCTGCCTTTCCCTGGAGCTGTTTGTACATCTCATACATCATTCTCAGTCCGGTAGCCCCTATGGGGTGACCAAAACACTTCAAACCACCATCAGGCTGACAGGGAATCTTCCCGTCTAAATCGAAGAACCCGTCTCTAACATCGTCTCCTGCTTTGCCCCTGGGTGATATCTGCAGGTCTTCATAGGTTACAAGCTCGGTAATAGAAAAACAGTCATGAACCTCCATCATGCTTATCTCTTCCCTGGGGTTCTTTATCCCTGCCTCTTTATATGCCCTTTCCGCACATATGGTGCCCGTTTTAACATAGGATCCATCCCAATCGGTGTACATCATCTCCTCTCCCGAACTGATTGCAATCTGCATGGCCTTGATGCGTACAGGGTCGGGCCTGAAATTCTTCGCCATATCGGCACGGCAAACAATTGCCGCAGCAGATCCATCACTCACCCCGCAGCAGTCAAACAAACCCAGAGGCCAGGCAATCATAGGGGCCTTCAATACCTGCTCCTCTGTTATCTCCCTTCTCAGGTGTGCCTTCGGATTCTTCACTCCATTCTTGTGGCTTTTGATAGATACCTTTGCCAGTATCTTTTTCCCCTCCTCTGGACTGATGCCGTATTTAGCAAAGTATCTCGTAGCCATCATGGCAAATCCTCCTGGTGCAGTTATGCCAGGAAATATCAGCCTGTTCTTTGTCCCCATGGCCGAGCTCATCTCCGGAAGACCACCATAACCCGTATCCTTCAGTTTCTCTACACCCAATGCCAGGCAAATATCGTAGGCCCCTGAAGCAACAGCATAGGCAGCCCCACGGAGAGCCTCCGAACCTGTCGCACAAAAGTTCTCTACCCTTGTAACAGGGAGAAAAGGCAACTTGAGCGCCAGACTTAGAGGTGTTGCGGCCTTTCCCACATTTACATCATCGAAACACGACCCAAACCAGGCCGCCTGAATATCCTTCTTTTCAATCCCTGCGTCTTGAATAGCCTCTTGAAACGCCTCAACCATCAGATCTTCCGATCCCATCTCCCAGCGTTCACCAAACTTGGTACAGCCCATACCAATAATAGCAACTTTATCCTTTATACCATCTGCCATTTTTTCCTCCTTTATAATTACGCGTCACAGAATTTCTATATCGAAACCCTTTGGTATCATTAGTCAATTGTTATAAAAATGACTAATGATCACAGGCATCTCGAAACGGGGCTAACACTCTAGCCTATAACGGGTATTGCCTTCCAGAAGTACCCGTGGATGCCGCTTTTCGCATCGATGTACTTCTTACGGAAGCTCATCTCTACCGGCATATCCACCTTGACAGATTCCTGGTCAACATCGGTCATATCAAACCAATACCTCCCCCCACCTTCAAAATCTACGATACCGTAAATTGCAGGCGGGTTCATGCTGAAGGCCAGCATGTCTGCTGTATACGTAAAGAGATGCCCCCTCTTATCCGCAAAAAGATAGTCCTCCATCTGATCAATAGCACCACAATCGGGCTTCACGCATATTTTCTGGACTGGATACTGGGGAGTACCACACACCTTGCATTTCGACCCGCAAAGGCCAAGTACCTGCCTGCGGCTCCTCCACAACTCTGAAAGGGCCGTTGGGGCTATCATTTCTCCACGAATTCCCTTTTCTACAGGGATAAGGTTTCGAAAACTTATCATTTTTTCATAGCTTGTTAGTTCT
>JBAZOX010000087.1:0-9944 GCA_041648535.1 Desulfobacteria bacterium
GAGAGATGACCTACAGCAAAGTATGCCCTGTATATATAAGAACTCCCATCTATCAAAAAAAGACGGGGTTTAGAAGACATAGCTTTCTCCAAATGTACGGGTAACAGGGTTTAAAGGATTCGGGGTCTGACCCGACATCCACTCAATAACCTTTACTTTTTGTGCAAAGTAAATATATTAGTAACCAGGCATTATGTCAACGTTAAATTAAGTTTAACCATCTCTCTCTTAATTCTCTTGAATTTATAACTCTTTTGTCGTACAATGCAGTTAAAAATATCATACAATACTGTTTTCAATCCTTTCTAGTAGAGCGTTTCGATAATACTGTTATGGTATTGTCTTTTCGAGCAAAGCGAGAAGTCTGATTGAAATCAATAGTATGAAACCGCGGTAATTTTCAGGATTTATTGGCAGTCGTTCTAATTAACAAAGTAAGATTTCTTTTTGAGGCTGGCTTAGGACGCCCTGCCCTATTTTGAAATTGAAAGGAGGTGACTTAATCGTGGCAGAGCGTGAAACCGGCGTTGTTAAATGGTTCAATTCCAGTAAAGGCTATGGCTTCATCACCAGGGACCAAGGGACAGATGTTTTCGTACACTATAGTGCCCTTCGCGGCGAGGGCTATCGTTCGTTAGAAGAAGGACAGCGAGTGGAATTCACTGTGGGTAAAGGAGAAAAAGGCCCTCAGGCGCAAGACGTAGATGTTCTATCTTGAAAACCAAAAGTACACCTAATTCGTGCGACGTGCATATAAAGTACGTCGCACGAATTAACACCTCATAAGTCAACTACTATCGGCTAAAGCCGATAGCTTGAGGCACAAAGGCACAGAGTAACAAAGGCACAAAGTCATGTTATCCTCTGCGTTGTGCCTATGTGCCTTTGCAACTTTGTGCCTGCATCATCCGCATAATATCCAACTAAAGTCTTTGCCTAAAGGCGAGGGTTTTTCTCCCAATCCCCGAAGGAGACAATAATCTCGCAGCATCTCAAAGATTTAAGCACCTCTCTCCTCTTTTATTCTCCGCCCAATCCTTAATGGCTTCGTAAAAAGTCCCTCTGGCCTGTCATTTCGAGCGAAGCGAGAAATCTTGAGCTTTTAACTCACTGAATACATTAGATTTCTCCCTGCGGTCGAAATGACACATTCACTAAATCCGAAACAAATACGAATGACCAAAATTCAAGACATGTCAAAATCCTGTAGACATTGTATAAGTACTCGGAATGTTTTGGTCATTTGATATTCGGATTTTGAAATTGTTTAGTATTTAGATATTCGGATTTCGGATTTGAGCCCCCTATATTGGCAGAGCAAATCCTCCAGATTTGACCAAGTTAGAGTCTACTTTGACGTTACCGTGTGCTGGTCTATATTTTGGTTGATTTATCACCAAAGATTATGTTATTTGTATCATAAATTTTTCAACCCAATTGAGAGGAGACTAATTACTAACCCGATGATTCCAAACCAACTAATGAATCTTTCAGATCAATATATTGCCTCCACCTATTCCCGTTTACCTGTGGTAATTGTAAAAGGCTCCGGTTGCAAGTTATGGGACTCCGAAGGCAAAGAGTATCTTGATTTTGTCGGTGGGCTGGCAGTATGCAACTTAGGGCACTGCCATCCTAATGTTGTAAAGGCAATAAAAGAACAGGCCGATACCCTTATACACGTATCAAACCTCTACTACACGGAGCCTCAAACTAAATTAGCAAAGCTCTTAGTGGAAAAATCTTTTGCAGACAGGGTGTTTTTTTGTAACAGTGGTGCAGAGGCAAACGAAGCGGCAATTAAGCTGGCTCGGAAGTATACAAAAGAAAAGAACGGGAATGAGAGATTCGAAATCATAACTATGGTAAACTCCTTTCACGGTCGGACCATAGCCACTATTACAGCAACAGGACAGGAGAAGTTTCGCAACGGTTTTGAACCCTTACTCCCGGGTTTTAAATATACAGCATTCAATGACCTGGAGGCTATAGAGGAAGCCATTGATGATACAACCTGTGCTGTCATGGTTGAACCAATTCAAGGAGAGGGCGGAGTGAACTGCCCATCGGATAACTATCTAAAAGGGCTTAGAAAAATCTGTGATGGTCGCGGTTTGTTGCTTATATTCGACGAGGTGCAGGTGGGTATAGGAAGAACAGGAACCCTGTTCGCTTATGAGGGCTATGATGTAGAGCCTGATATTATAACCCTTGCTAAGGGGCTGGCAGGAGGATTGCCTATAGGTGCTATGCTGGCAAGGGAAGAAATCGCCAAGAGTTTCTCTTCCGGCTCTCATGCCTCAACCTTTGGAGGAAATCCTGTGGTAACTGCCTCTGCTTTAGCCACTATAAACACTATTTTAGATAATGGGGTTTTGGGAAACTGTATTGAGGTAGGGAACTACCTTATCCAAAAGCTTAATGGATTGAAGCAGAAGTATCCCTTTGTTAAAGACCTTAAGGGTAAAGGGCTTATCCTTGGGATGGAGTTAGGATTTGATGGTGGTGATATTGTAAAAGAATGCCTTAAGAGAGGCCTTCTGATCAACTGCACAATGGGTAAAATCCTTCGCTTTCTCCCCCCCCTTATAGTCACTAAAGGGGAAGTGGATATAATGGTTAGAATCTTAGATGATGTGTTTTCTGGAATTTAATAAGATAAATAGACGGGGTAATCAATATGAAAACGAAAATAAATAAGGTAGTCCTGGCATATTCCGGAGGCTTAGACACCTCTGTTATTCTGAAGTGGCTGATAGAGACATACTGCTGTGATGTTGTCGCCTATACTGCCGATCTAGGGCAGGCAGAGGAACTGGAAAATTTAGAAGAGAAGGCAATAAAGACAGGTGCATGTAAGGTTTATATTGAGGATCTCCAAGAGGAATTCGTAAGTGATTATATATTCCCCATGGTAAAGGCAAATGCTGTCTATGAAGGTGGGTACCTGCTGGGGACGTCCATTGCCAGACCTCTAATCGCAAAAAAACAGATTG
Source organism: Desulfobacteria bacterium (assembly GCA_041648535.1). Classification (GTDB taxonomy): domain Bacteria; phylum Desulfobacterota; class UBA8473; order UBA8473; family UBA8473; genus UBA8473. Next base: position 2,997 of record JBAZOX010000087.1, read on the forward strand.
AGATTGCCATGAAGGAAGGGGCGGACGCAGTGTGTCATGGGTCAACAGGTAAGGGAAACGACCAGGTTAGATTCGAGCTAGCATATCTGGCACTTGACCCTCACATCAAAATTGTTGCTCCCTGGAGAGAGTGGGAGTTTGATTCCCGAAAATCCCTTATCGAGTATGCAAAAAAACACAAAATACCGGTTACTATAACAGAAGAAAAACCGTACAGCAGTGACCGAAATCTGTTTCATATAAGTTTCGAGGGGGGTATCCTTGAGGACCCATGGATAGAACCCAGGGAAGACATGTATATCCTCTCAGTATCTCCCGAAGATGCGCCAGACAAGGCTACTTACCTTGAGATTGATTTTGAAGCAGGCATTCCAATAGCCGTTGACGGTAAGAAGGAGAGTCCTGCAAATCTATTGAAGCACCTCAATAGCCTGGGTGGTCAAAACGGGGTAGGGCGGGTTGACATAGTAGAGAACAGATATGTAGGCATGAAATCTCGCGGTGTGTATGAAACACCTGGAGGGACCATCTTGCATACTGCCCACAGGGCGATAGAGTCCATAACAATGGATAGGGAGGTTATGCACTTCAGGGATTCTTTGATTCCAAAATACTCAGAGCTAATCTACAATGGTTACTGGTTCTCACCAGAGATGGAGATATTGAGAAAGACAATAGATGAGACACAAAAGGATGTTTCTGGAACAGTAAGACTGAAGTTATACAAAGGGAACTGCTTTGTGGTGGGCAGAAAATCACCTAAATCTCTCTACCACCATGATTTTGCTACCTTTCAGAAGGATACGGTTTATAACCAAAAAGACGCTGAAGGTTTTATCAGAACAAATGCCCTAAGGTTAAGAATATGCGCTATGAAAAAGGGGAGATGATAGATTCTACAGGTGGAAGAAGGTGGTGTTAGTCTATAGGGAGGTATCTCCGACATAGTCGTCTATTCACCCAATTTTGAAGAAAAGGCGACACTGTTGTCTGTGAACGAGTTAGGCGCAATCGTGAGCAAAAGGCTTAAAGGAAATGAATGAAATGAAGGTTGGTGCATATGTACACCCAATCTATAGACAACAGGAAACTAAAAGCAGATAGGTGGCATTCATGAAGAGGCAAACATGGAGGTTTCTCATACATTTTAGTGGAATAGCCTTTGGTGTATACATTGGACTGATTACTATAGTCAGTGTTCTTCCACATTTTGGTTGGGATGTAATGAAAGATAGCGGGATATATGGACATCTCGTACTTATACTACTTTCGATAATTATAGGTTTGGTAGGTGCTATAATAAAAGTAGGTGTTGAAATAAGCTTTCCTGACTATGAAACAATACCCCAGGAAACTATCAATAAGGAGGATGCGGTTGCTGATGCGGTGATCTACCAAATAGAGGACTATATCAAAAAAGATCAGATGCAATCAGCAATTCGTTTAGGGTTAAATATTAGTAGGCCGCTTTGGGTTGATGGCGCGTATGAACAAAGGATTAGATTAGGAGAACTCATGTTTAAGGCAGCATCCAGTACTAAGCAAAAAGATGTACAAGCGCAAGCGCTTATTGATGATACGGGATGGACTTATGTAGCATTGAAAAATCACGAGGAAGCAAAGAAAAATATCTCTCATGGATTGAGAATTGCAGAAGAGATAAAGAATTTTTACCTGATGGCGAAGGCTCAGAGACATTTGGGTGGAATCGCTACTCAACAGAATAAATTTCAAGATGCTGAGAACTGGCTACAATCTGCACGAAACTCTGCTGAGCAGATTACAGATGAAATAGATCGAAAAGAGATGTTATCAGGAATACTATATGGCCTATCCGAGCTTTATATGAAAAACAATAAACTATCTGAAGCAGAGGAAACGTGTAAACAATCTCAAAATGGGTTTGGGGAATTAAAGGATAGAGAACGCGTAGCAAAAACACACTCTCGATTGGGGCAAATATATCTACTGCAAGGAAAGTCAATTGAAGCGCTTTCTATCTTTTGTGAGGGATTAGATGTGGCAAAACAAGCCAATAGAAAAGATGAAATCGTCAGAAACTTAATAGGAATAGCGAAAGTCTATTTAAAGGATGGAAAAGTACAGGATACAAAAACGCATCTACAACAGGCATATACGCTTGCAGATAAAATCGGTTTGAGTGCTGAGAAAGATGAAATCACGAATCTTCTCGGAAAAATTAAATGAGGTGGTAATATGAGTGACGAAATAATAGAAGTATATGATGAGAACATGAACAAAATCGGGAAAATGCGAAGAGACGAAGCGCATGAAAGTGGTGCCTGGCACAGGACTTTTCATTGTTGGATTGTATCGGGTATCGAAGAAGGAAAAGTCCTCTTTCAAAAGCGTGGCCAGCATAAAAAAATGTTTCCTAATTATCTCGATATTACAGCGGCTGGTCATTATGTTGCCGGTGAGGGACCGCAAGAAGGTATTAGAGAAATATTTGAAGAGCTGGGAATTGAGGTGCAATTCTCAGAATTAGTACCCTTAGGAATAAAATTTGACATAGCGAAAGTTGGAAAGATTATTAATAGGGAGTTTTGTGATGTATTTCTTCTGAGGAAGGACTTGAGACCGAAAGAATTCTTGTTAAATCCTGACGAAGTCGAGGGTCTTGTGGAAATGAATCTGATGAATGGTTTAGCTCTGTTCAATGATGAGGTTAAAGATGTGAGTGTAAAAGGAATTGAATGGGATGCAGAGATGAAGAGGTGGAACGATATTAGCATGACAGTAGGGGTAACCAATATCATTCCCCGAATAGACCCATACTATTTCAAGGTCTTTATCATGGCAGGTCGCCTGCTTCGTAGAGAGAAGTATTTGAGTATTTAGGAGGATATTTATTGCACTCGCTTATTCTTATACGACATGCTGAATGTTACAAGAATGTTAGAGACGAACATGGAGGGAAAGGAGATACACTCACTTCGAGAGGAAGAAGGCAATTATTTTCCTTGGAAAAATCTCTTGAATCGGTTATCTGTCAACTTAAAACCCCTATTAAGAAACTGTGGTGTTCTGACATAGTTCAAGTTACAGAAACTGCAGAACAGTTATTAAAAAGGTTGAAAATACCTGCGGAAAAAGATAAGCGAATTTACCCATTGGATTTAGGCTGTGTAGCAGGTCTTTCAAGAAAGGAAGCTCAGAATAAATTTCCAGAGGCTGCAACAAGACTAGAATTATGGAGAGCAGGTAAGTTAGAAATACGAAATTTGAATCTTCCACATGCAGAGAGTTTTGAGTCCTTTTGGAATAGAGGTAACTCTTTCATTGAAAATAGAACAAAAGAGAGTGTATCGTCGATAGTGGTAGGCTCAAGGTCGATTCTGATCCTCCTGATGAATATCTTACTCGATAGGGATCCTAATATCGAAGGGCAATACTATCCATGGGATTTCTTATGCGCTAGCATTACATGTTTTGACTATCAAGATAAGTGGAATTTAACATATACTAGAGGGGTGAGAACTATTGACGGAAAAATATTTCGAGGTTGAGGGGGAAAAAGGGATACTACGAGGGATTTATCATATCCCAGATAATCGCATTGCCGCTACTGTAATTATGACGCAGGGGTATTTCTCGGCGACGAAAATTGGTGCAGCAAGACTTCATGTACTTTTAGCTAGAAGGATTTGTAAAATGGGTTTTTCTGTATATCGTTTTGATTTCTATGGGACGGGGGATAGTGATGGAGATTACGAAGAAGTACGGTTCTCCACAGAAATAGCAGACTTATATAGAGTGAGGGATTATGTTACCAAATGTCAACCGAATTTAGGACCTCTAATATTAATCGGTCATAGTTTCGGCGGTAATATTGCTCTTTATGCATCGAAACAAACGAATGCTCAATTAGTCGTTGCCCTTTCGACAATACCCCCTAAGAATGGTATCGATATCTTTTTCACCCCAGATATGTCAGAGGAACTTGAAACGCAAGGTTGGACATATAGGAAAGGGTTCTACATAACTCGAGAGTTTGTCGACGCAACTAGGAGCGATGAGTTCATCAAAAACGTAAATCCTAATGCTAAGATTCTGCTTGTCCACGGGATTGCCGATGAATTTGTCCCCAAAGATTGGCCAATAGAAATGCAAAGAAGATTAAGGGGATCAACTTTGAGGTGGATTACTGAGGGGGACCATAACTTTTTTGTACCACGTGCTCGCAAAGAAGTTTTGACCGTGGTTCCTGATATGATAGCCAAGTGGTACAAGAGTGGGTTAGATGTTCACGTGCTGTAGCATGCCGTCGGCTATTGTTAATCCGAGCATGAGAAATAAAGGAGCGAGAAATTAAGGTAGCGTTATTTGAGAAATTGTGTGATAGAAAACCGAAAAACAGGGATGGACATATGCAAGAATGCCTTTTGCTCACGACTCTTCGGTCGCTGTCGCTCCCTCGCCACGTTGCACTCTCGCTGTCGCTCGGGGCGTATAACAGGGGGATATGGGGTTACGAGTCTTGCAGACCCTCCACCCAAATTCGCCATGGCGGGCGAACTTCCCATATCCCCCAACCGTTAGGCAATATATGCCATAACATTAAATACCTTGAAAATAGAAACGTTCAATTTTCATAGAGGAGATGAGGGACGTCCATAAATTTATAAGATTCTTGTTGCTCGTAACGGCAGATAACACAAGATTGGCGTCAATAACCCAATGGGAAATCCCGACTGAGTCGGAACTTAGCCAATCCAAAACGTTATGTGACATGTGCCATAATATTTATAAGGATAGAGAAAATGCTTAAGCCTCGGATTTATGTGGATACGTCTGTAATCGGTGGTTGTTTTGATAACGAATTTGAGGAATATTCAAACCAACTATTTGAGGAATTTATATCAGGGGAAAAGCAACTTTTAATTTCTGATGTAGTGCTATTTGAGCTTGAGGAAGCGCCAGAAAGTGTAAAGGGAATATTATATAATGTTCCAGAAGGTAACATTGAATATGTTTTTCTCGACGAGGAGTCAATATCACTTGCCAATGTTTATCTGAAAGAAGGCGTAATAGCAGTGAGCAGTTTTTCTGATGCCAGACATCTTGCGATTGCAACGGTAGAAAGGGCGGATGTTTTGGTGAGTTGGAATTTTAAGCATATTGTGAATTTAAATCGTATTCACCTAATAAATTCTGTAAATCTCAAGTTGGGATACCCTATACTTGAGATTAGAAGTCCAATGGAGGTGATTTATGGAAGCTAAGAAGATTGATGCTGTAGAAATGAAGTACAAGCTACAAGAAAAAGCTGAACAGAAATTGTCTAATCTTTCGGAAAAAGAGCAGCTTGAGCTTTTGGCTAAAAAATTCGGACATTTGAAAAAACTTAAAAAGGCGGTACACGTCGCCTAACACAGGCCAAAAGATTACCATCCAAATGCTATCGCTCTTCTTTTGGTCTTGAATGTTATGTGAAGTTGTGCCCCTTAAAAAGACAGGACATCACATACAACAACCAAAATCGCTATAAAATGGTAAAATAATTTAAGGTGTTTTAATGGGAAGGGAGGTATAAATAATGGAAGCCCTGAAACAAGAAGCCATCAAGGTAATTTCAAAACTGCCTGATACCGCAAATATTGATGATATAATGTATGAACTTTATGTGATTGACAAAGTCAAAAAAGGCAGAGAAGCAGCAGAATGTGACAACACGATTTCTCCTGAAGACTTAAAAAGAGAAATGCAAACGTGGTAAAGTGGACAACGCCCGCAAAACATGATTTAAAGCAGATTCATGACTACATTGCAAGGGATTCCAAATTCTATGCGAAGGAGGTGTCCCTTGAAATAGTCGAAAAATCCGAGAAATTAACTATCTTCCCTGAGATTGGAAGAATCGTTCCCGAGATTGCTGAACCCACTATACGAGAAATATTCATCTATTCTTATCGTCTGGTTTACGAAATACTGTCAGACAAGATCGCAATCCTTGCATTGATTCACGGTAAACGCAATTTCTTGTACACTATAGATGCCTTAGAAAAAAGAGATGATGAAATTTAAGTTTAAACTTTTATTCGAAAAAACCAAAAAACCTCTGATTACAATTCCGATTCTCTTGATTGTCCTGGTCTTTTCATTGGTCATGGGGGGATTTGGATGCGGTAAAAAGGCGCTGCCTGTTGCGCCTAAAAGTCTGACTCCAAAGGCTGTTAATGATTTAAAAGCTAACATCACAGAAGGAAAGGTCTTACTCCATTGGACTATCCCTGAAATAAACACTGATAAATCAATACTCACTAATCTATCCGGCTTCAAGGTCTTTAGGAGCAAGGCGCCTTTTGACCCCAAGCCATGTCCGGACTGCCCCAAAAGATTCGAAGAACTGGCTGATATTGAGTACAGGGACAGTCCTCCTAAAAACGTAAGCATAGTAAACAAAACTATGGAGTTTGCAGACAAGGATCTGCGTTATCGGACAATTTATACCTATAAGGTTCTATCCTATAATTCTGATGGTGTTTTCAGTGAAGATTCAAATTATGCTGAGATTTCATGGGATGTGTCTCCATTAAGTAAAGAGGACAAATAGAAGCCATGCATGATTTTCAATACAAGAAGGATGAACTCCATTGCGAAGGTGTCCCTATTTCAGCTATTGCAGATAGCGTTGGAACCCCTTTTTATCTTTACAGCCACAATACCCTTCTGAACCACTTTAAGGTCTTTGACTCTGCCTTTTCTTCGGTACAGCACCTGGTCTGTTTTTCCGTAAAGGCCAACTCAAATATTGCCGTACTAAAAACATTTATCAATCAAGGAGGTGGGGTAGATATTGTCTCAGGGGGAGAGTTATTCAGGGCATTAATGGCTGGAGCTGACCCGAAAAAGATAGTTTACTCTGGTGTGGGGAAGAGAGTCGATGAGATAGAGTTTGCCCTTCAGACGGGCATCCTGATGTTT
>JBAZOX010000088.1:0-9893 GCA_041648535.1 Desulfobacteria bacterium
ATCACTGGTCACTCCTCTTTGGTCATCAGCATATCCGTCGCTCATAAAAGTAAAGAAACAGATCAGAGCTAAACAAAGGGCACGAAACAATTTGAAGTTCATTTTCATTGACCGCCTCCTTTGCTTAATAAGTTCACACTGAAAAACAGTAAAAGAGAATCCTATTCGCTATTTATATAGTTTATATAGGGCTTATGTCAATAGATAATTTCCTGCTGTGTTAATGGAATATGATTATGTTATCCCTCAGACAGGCAAAAGGGATGACATTTTCAGGTTGCAAGAACATTCTGCCAATTGATTGTTGACAAATCTATTCAAGTGTATTATAAATTTTACTGATTTTTACGATTACAACTTATTGACATCAATTAATCAAGTCGCAACCGAACTTCAAGATTCGGCTTTACTGATAAGAAATTCTAATTATTTTAGACTGTTATAAACATCTAAGGTAATGAGAGGTGTGTTTTATGGAGAAAAGGGATGCGAAATTAATAGAAGAATTGGTAGAAACCGATAAAGAGTTAAAGGGCTATGTAGATGAGCATATTGAATTTGAAAGAAAACTAGATGGGTATCATAAGAAACCATACCTTACCCCGGAAGAAGAGATCGAAAGAAAGAGAATTCAAAAATTGAAACTTGCAGGGAAAGATAAAATAGAAGAAATTCTATCAAAGTATCGCTGATTGAGAGTTCGAGTAACTGTTCAGGTGGATAGGCTGAAGTTTAGGCTATAGACTATTAGCCTACTACAGCCTACAGCCTAAACAACCTAATTAGGTCAATGCGCAGTGACTAACAGCCTACAGTCTAAACAACCTGAGTAGTAACGAATAAGTTTTGATTTGAAGAGGGATTATTGTGAAAAAGACAGGAGCCCAAATTCTATTAGAGAGCCTTCAATTAGAAGGTGTGGACACCATCTTTGGTTTCCCAGGGGGATCAGTGATTGGCATCTATGATGCATTATTTAATTCCCCCATCAGGCATATATTGGTAAGGCATGAACAGGCTGCTGTCCATGCTGCTGATGGTTATGCTCGTTCCTCTGGAAGGATTGGAGTTTGTTTGGTAACCTCTGGGCCAGGGGCAACCAATACAGTTACAGGCATTGCCACAGCTTATATGGATTCTATCCCGGTAGTAGTTTTAACTGGACAGGTGTCCACTGGGCTAATAGGTAATGATGCATTTCAGGAAGCAGATATAATGGGAATTACCAGGCCATGTACTAAACACAGCTATCTGGTTAAAGACGTAAAAGAATTAGCCAGAACAATTAAAGAGGCATTTTATATTGCCGGGACAGGAAGACCCGGTCCTGTACTTGTGGATTTGCCCAAAGATGTCATAGCCGACTCAGCAGAGTTTAATTATCCTGAAAGTGTAAATATGCAGAGTTATAACCCTACTTATAGAGGGCATCGTGGCCAGATTCAAAAGGCATTTAAATTGATACTAAAGGCCAATAGACCTCTAATTTATGCAGGCGGAGGAGTAATCTCTTCTAACGCGTCCGAGGAGTTAACAACATTTGCCAGGACTCTCTCCATCCCTGTTACTGCCACACTGATGGGTTTGGGATGTTTCCCTGGAGTGGATGACCTTTCACTTGGAATGTTGGGGATGCATGGAACCTATAGGGCAAATATGGCTGTTACCAATTGCGACTTGTTAATAGCCGTTGGTGCCCGTTTTGATGATCGAGTTACAGGGAAAATAGATGGGTTTGCCCCTAATGCAAAGATAATCCATATTGATATTGATCCTACATCTATCAGTAAAAACATTAGGGTGCATATCCCCATAGTAGGAGATGCAAAAGATGTTTTAAAGAAGATCAACAAGTTGATTCAAGAGGAGAAAGAGGATTGGAAAAGTATCCGTCGAGAATGGCTTGATCAGATTCTCCAATGGAAGAATGCGTATCTCTTGGCTTATGAACAAAAGGATGTTATAAAACCCCAATATGTGGTGGAGAAAATTTATGAGATAACCAAAGGAGATGCAATAATCTCTACCGAGGTTGGGCAAAATCAGATGTGGACTGCCCAGTACTACCATTTCACCAAACCTCGAACCCTCTTAACTTCAGGTGGGCTCGGTACCATGGGTTATGGGTTCCCTGCAGCTATAGGAGCGCAGATTGCATTTCCTGAAAAGACAGTTATAGATATAGCCGGTGACGGAAGCATACAAATGAACATTCAGGAATTGGCCACAGTTGCTCAATACAACCTGCCTGTGAAGATAGCTATTCTAAACAATCGATATTTGGGGATGGTACGACAATGGCAGGGGTTATTTCACAATAAGAGATACTCTCATACCTCTTTGGAGGTTTCTCCAGATTTTGTTAAACTAGCTGAAGCCTATGGGGCTGTTGGTTTGAGGGCAACAAAACCCGAGGAAGTTGTACCAACAATCGAAAAAGCCCTGTCAATTTCCAAGGCTGTTATTATGGACTTTGTGGTAGAACAGGAAGAGGATGTATATCCCATGGTTCCGGTTGGCGCACCCCTTAAGGAGATGTTGTTAGTCTAATGTGCAGGGAGATTTTGGATATGAGCCATACTATATCAGCCCTAGTTTTGAATCAGCCTGGTGTTCTGGCAAGGGTAGCAGGTCTTTTCAGCGGCAGGGGATTTAATATAGAGAGCCTTTGCGTTGCAGAGACCCTTGACCCATCTATTTCAAGGATGACTATAGTAACCAGGGGCAATGATCAGGTTATAGAACAGATAACCAAACAGTTGAATAAACTTGTAGACATAATCAAGGTTGTTGATTTCTTTGGCAGTGAGTATGTTGACAGGGAGATGATGCTGATAAAGGTTACATCTGAATCATCTTCCAGGGCTGAAATCCTAAGGATTACGGATATCTTTAGAGGGAAAATAGTTGATGTAACCCCAAAGTCATACACTATAGAAGTTTCAGGGGATGAGAATAAGATTCGAGCAATAATAGATCTTCTTAAGCCTATGGGAATAAAAGAGGTTGTGCGGACGGGCAAGGTGGCTATATCCCGGGGCAGTAAGGGAATTTAGATGTTTTATTGAGTATGTTTAGAAGGACTATTTTAAAAAGGAGGAACAATGGCAGTTATATACTATGAAAAAGATGCGAAGTTAGAGACCCTGAAGAAAAAAAAGATAGCTATTATTGGATATGGCAGTCAAGGGCATGCCCAGGCTCAAAACCTGAGGGATAGTGGCCTTGATGTAATAGTTGCTGAACTTAAAGGAACACCAAACTATGAAAAGGCCATAGAGGATGGATTTAAGCCTATTAGCGCCTCGGATGCATCAGCTAAAGCTCATGTGATACAAATCCTGGCACAGGATGATGTCCAGGCCAAATTATACCAAAATGAAGTGAGAGCCAATTTAACTAAAGGAAAGACTCTGGTATTCTCTCATGGATTCAATATACATTTTGGCCAGATTGTTCCACCCAACAATATAGATGTAATTATGATAGCCCCTAAAGGCCCCGGGCACTTAGTGAGAAGAGAATATGAAAAAGGTGCTGGGGTTCCGGCTTTAGTGGCTATTTTTCAAGATTATACCGGGAAGGCAAAAGATACGGCTTTGGCCTATGCAAAAGGGATAGGAGCAGCCAGGGCAGGGGTGATTGAAACAACCTTTAAGGAAGAGACCGAAACGGATCTTTTTGGCGAACAATGTGTCCTATGTGGAGGTGTTTCAGAATTAGTCAGAGCGGGCTTCGATACGCTGATTGAAGCCGGGTATCAGCCGGAAATAGCCTATTTTGAATGTCTTCATGAGCTGAAACTCATCGTGGACCTGTTTTATGAAGGTGGAATCAGTTATATGAGATACTCAGTGAGCGATACTGCCGAATACGGAGACCTGATGGTTGGAAGAAGGATAATCAATCAGGACACAAGAAAAGAGATGAAAAAGGTCCTGGAAGAGGTACAAAACGGGAAGTTTGCCAGGGAATGGATACTGGAAAACCAGGCAAACCGGCCTGTCTATAACGCCTTGAAAAAGCAGGACGGTGAACACCTTATAGAAGTAGTCGGGAAGAAACTCCGCAGCATGATGGGTTGGATTGGAAAGAAGGGTTAGCCTTGCGATTTACGGAATTTCCTATTGTCAAAGAGGGGCTTCTGCTTGTTATCCCTCTTTCCATACTTACAATAGTTCTTGGATTCTTACTCCCAGTTTACATTACTCTCCTGCTAATCTTAATCGATCTATTTCTGGTATACTTCTTCCGTAACCCAAAAAGAAGTATACCAGACTTCGAAGGCTCTGTCGTAGCTCCGGCTGACGGTAAGGTTATCCATGCAGGGGAGTATCTAGAAGATCGGTTCTTGGGCGGAAAGACAATTAAGATCAGTATATTTATGTCTATTTTTAATGTTCATATAAATAGAATACCAACATCTGGTAGAATAACAGACGTATTTTATAAAAAAGGAAAGTTCTTTTCAGCAAATTTTGACAAGGCGTCTCTGTTAAATGAACATAACGCATTACTGATGGAAACAGAGAATGGCAAGAAGGTCCTTTTTGTCCAGATTGCCGGATTGGTTGCAAGGAGGATTATCTGTTGGATTAAAAAGGGAGACGCCGTAGTAAGGGGGCAGAGATTTGGTCTAATATGCTTTGGTTCTCGTGTGGACATCTTTTTACCTTTAGAGACTAAAATCGATGTCAAGATCGGCCAACGGGTGAAGGGTGGAGAAACAATACTGGGGTATTTGACATGAGAAAAAGAAGAAAAAGGAAAAAGAAAGATGGTATGAAAAAAGGCATCTATGTGCTGCCGAATCTTTTTACCACTGTAAGTCTACTCTCAGGGTTTTATGCGATTATCTCGGTTTTGGATGGTAACTTTCAATACGCTGCCTGTGCTATACTGGTTTCGCTCCTATTCGATGGGCTCGATGGCAGAATTGCAAGACTTACCGGAAGCACGAGCAGATTTGGTGTTGAATACGATTCTCTCGCAGATTTGGTAGCATTTGGGATAGCGCCAGGGGTGCTTGTATTTTCATGGGCATTGGCACCCTTTGGAAGGTTTGGTTGGTTGGCAGCCTTCCTTTATGTTGCATGTGGGGCACTTCGACTGGCCAGATTCAATGTCCAGGTGACTAATGTTAAAAGTGACAAGTTTAACGGGCTTCCCATACCGGCAGCAGCAAGCCTTATAGCATCAACAGTACTGTTCTTTTATTACCTTGGTTATGATGAAGATACCAAACACATAACTGTACTGGTTATGATCTATATGCTCTCATTTTTGATGGTGAGCAGCATCAAGTACAACAGCTTTAAAGACCTCGGTTTACTGAAGAGGAGGCATTTCAGTTTTTTAGTAACCTTAGTTCTTATCCTTATGCTCGTCGTAGCCAAGCCACAGATTATGTTGTTCACCCTTTTTCTATCCTATGCTCTATCTGGTCCTGTAACTATGATATTCTACCGGAAAAGAAAGGCAGCTGAAAAGTTGAGCGAGAAAGAGAGTGAGGTTTTGGATCCATAGATAATGGGGTGAAGAGGATGACAGAGATTATAAGGATATTCGATACTACCTTGAGGGATGGTGAACAATCGCCTGGTTTCAGTATGAATGTTGCTGAAAAGCTAAGGGTGGCAGAGCAACTGGAAAAGCTCAATGTGGACATTATTGAAGCTGGGTTTCCCATCAGCTCCGAAGGGGATTTTATAGCAGTTAGAGAGATCGCTAAGAACATCAGGAAACCCCAGATTGCAGGTCTTGCCCGTACAGAGATTGAAGATATTGATAGGGCATGGGAGGCGTTACAATACGCAGAGGATCCCCTTATCCATATTGTTATTGCCACATCGGATATACACCTTAAATATAAATTAATGAAGAGTAAAGAAGATGTGCTGGATGCTGCCGTTAAAGCTGTGAAGCATGCCAAAGGATACACAACAAATGTCGAATTCTCTGCCGAAGACGCAACCCGAAGCGATGTAGACTACCTATGCAGGATATTTGAGGCAGTAATAGATGCCGGAGCAACAACTATCAATATTCCCGACACGGTTGGCTATGCCATCCCGGAGGAGTTCGGCTCATTGATAAAGCATATCAGGGAAAGGGTGCCAAATATCGACAAGGCCTGCATAAGTATCCACTGCCATAACGATCTTGGCCTGGCTGTGGCAAATACTCTGGCTGGAATTAAAAATGGGGCCAGGAAGGTTGAATGCGCTATAAACGGCATAGGTGAGAGGGCAGGAAATGCCTCTTTAGAAGAGATTGTAATGGCCCTTAGAACGAGAAAAGACTTCCACAAATGTGATACCAATATTCGTACAGAACACATATACAACACAAGCAGGCTGCTTGCTCATATTACCGGTGTCCCTGTACAACCAAATAAGGCCATTGTAGGCAGCAATGCATTTGCGCATGAAGCGGGGATACATCAAGACGGAGTCTTGAAGGAGAAGACAACCTACGAGATAATGACCCCGGAATCTATAGGTGTTTCTCAAAGCACCTTGGTCTTGGGCAAGCATTCAGGGAGACACGCATTTCGTGAAAGACTGAGGCAAATTGGGTACGAATTGTCAGAGGGAAACCTTAACCTGGCATTTAAGCGCTTTAAGAAATTAGCCGACAAAAAGAAAACGGTCTTTGATGCGGATATAGAGGCCATAATCATAGATGAAATCTTGAGAATTCCAGACACCTATAAATTAATATATCTGAATGTAATCAGCGGGAGTGTCACTGTGCCAGTGGCTACAGTTCAGATTGAGGTGGGAGGAGAGATTGTCCAGGAAGCTGGATTTGGGGGGGGGCCTGTGGACGCCACCTTTAAAACCATCTCAAAGATTACAAGGACAGAAAGCAAATTGGTGCGATATTCCGTAAACTCCATCTCCGGAGGGACTGATGCCCTGGGAGAGGTTACCGTTAGATTAGAGGAGAACGGCATTCAGGTAACCGGGCAGGGTGCAGATACAGATATCATTATGGCAAGTGCTAAGGCATTTGTGAATGCCCTTAACAGACTTGAGTATAGGAAGAAGAATCCTATTGTAATACAGTAACTAACCAGCTATTAGCAGACGGCCTGTAGCAAGATGTAAGCTGACGCCTGATAGTTGGGAGCTTTGAAAAAGCACCCCTTTTCGCTTCCGCATACATTTCCCGTTTTCCAACGGGATAAACTTTGACCCATCTAAGCTCGCTCCATTGAAAATTCACAAACCCGCCCTTCGGGCGGGGGGGTGCGAATTTTCTACATTCCACTCGCTAAGAAGGGTTCCCCAAAAAATCTATGAATTCGCTCTCAGGGGACTTTTTCAAAGCTCTCGACGCTTGATAGTTGAATGCTTTTTTAGGGTAGAGAAAGACTTATGGGAATGACCATTACAGAGAAGATACTTGCTGATCATGCTTCTGAGCGTGAGGTCGAACCAGGGCAGATAATCAATGTAAGAATAGATATCGCCCTGGGAAATGACATCACTGCTCCAATTGCCATTAGTGAGTTCAAAAAGGCAGGGGCATTAAAGGTATTTAACAGGGAAAAGATTGTACTGATTTCAGACCATTTTGTCCCGAATAAGGATATTAAATCCGCCAATCAGGCCAAGTTATTACGGGATTTCGCTAAAGAACAGAATCTCACCTACTATTATGAAGTAGGGGAGATGGGGATTGAGCATGTCCTTCTCCCAGAGAAAGGGATAGTTCTTCCGGGAGATATGGTGATAGGCGCTGACAGTCATACATGTACATATGGCGCACTGGGGGCTTTTTCTACCGGTGTTGGCAGCACTGATCTCGCAGCAGCTATGATTTCTGGAGAGGCATGGTTAAGGGTTCCCGAAACAATTAAGTTTGTTTATACAGGGAAACTAAACAAGTGGGTGAGCGGAAAGGATCTTATCCTATATACAATAGGGGATATTGGGGTAGACGGAGCCCTTTATAAGGCCATGGAATTTACAGGGGATGTTATAGAAAATCTCCCAATGGCTTCCAGGTTTACCATGGCCAATATGGCGATAGAGGCCGGGGGGAAGAATGGCATAATTGTTCCTGACAAAACAACAGAAGAGTATGTAACTAATAGAGCAAAGAGGGAGTATAAATTCTATTACAGTGATGCTGATGCCAGGTACTGTGATCTGAGAGAATACAACGTCTCAAGGATTGAGCCTCAGGTTGCCTTTCCTCACCTCCCGGAGAACGTGAAAGGGATCAGTGAAGTAGGAAATATCCCTATAGACCAGGTGGTAATTGGATCATGTACCAATGGAAGGCTGGAAGATATGAGGATAGCAGCTCGTATTTTAAAAGGCAGAAAGGCAGCCCCCTATACCCGGTTAATAATTATCCCGGCTACCCAGTGGGTTTATAGGCAGAGTATGAAAGAGGGGCTTTTTGACATTTTTCTGGATGCCAACGCCGCTATCAGCACCCCAACCTGTGGCCCCTGTCTTGGTGGCCATATGGGGGTACTTGCCAAGGGAGAGCGGGCAGTGGCTACAACGAATAGAAACTTTGTGGGAAGGATGGGAGACCCTGAGAGTGAAGTCTATCTGGCCAATCCGGCAATAGCAGCCGCATCAGCTGTCCTCGGAAGAATAGGGAGCCCGGAAGAACTCCAAAACCCAGGAGAAATAGATGAGGTTTAAGGGGAGGGTCTGGAAATTTGGGGCGGATGTTGACACCGATGCTATTATACCTGCCCGTTACTTGAATACCTCTGATCCGGATGAACTGGCAAGACACTGCATGGAAGATGTTGATTTATCCTTTGCCGAAAGTGTAAAACAAGGTGATATCATATTTGCGGGGAAAAACTTCGGTTGTGGATCGTCGAGAGAACACGCCCCTATTGCCATAAAAGCAGCAGGGATATCCTGCGTGGTTGCCAAAAGTTTTGCCAGGATATTCTATCGAAACTCTTTTAACATGGCCCTTCCTATAATGGAATGTCCCGAGGCCGTTGATGTTACAGAGGCGGAAGATGAGGTAGAGATAGACCTTGACAGGGGAGAGATTATAAATCATACAAGGCATAAAACCTTCAGTTGTCAATCCATTCCACCTTTTATGCAGGAATTAGTCGAGAGCGGGGGATTGATGGGATATGTAACAAAAAAGATAATTAGTTCCCCCTGAAAAATTCCTCTGGAGTAAACATCAGCAGGATCATTAAACTGCTCACCGTTCACCGCTAAACTCTTCTCTATCTCAGAATATTCCATTCCTCAACTTCGAATGATAATTTGAGAAGTAGAATGGCTTAAAATAATAATGGAGGCTAAAGAAATGGAGCAGACTAGGGAAAAACCAAGTATGGAAAAGTTAGTTGCACAAGCCATAAGATTAATTGATTTGGCAGATTATCAAGAAGGCTCTGTGGTGAGTCGAACGATAATTGATAAAAAGACAGGCACGGTAACCTTTTTTGCCTTTGATGAGGGCCAAGGGTTAAGCGAACATACAGCGCCATTTGACGCCTTGGTTTACCTTCTTGATGGTGAAGCGGAAATTGTTATTTCTGGCAAACCTCTTCGCTTGAAGGAAGGTGAGATGGTTATAATGCCAGCCAACCAATCACACGCATTGAGAGCAGTAAGGAAATTTAAGATGATTTTAACAATGATACGATCTTGATATGAAAGTAAGGGTAATAACTTCGCGTAACAGCCTGTTTGGAGAGGGATGAGGGTCAAACCTTCAACATTCATTTTTACAAGTACAAGCGATTTGCCCGTACCGGCAGATAACAGCAGGCCAAAAGTAAAAGACATTCTTGAAATGCTTCGCACTTCTTTTGGCCTTGAACATTAGGTGACACTGCTGCATAATATAATGGAGGATCGTTAATGGCAAAAGAAGAAAGACGAATT
>JBAZOX010000089.1:0-9846 GCA_041648535.1 Desulfobacteria bacterium
AACCTTTCTGGATGCTAATGGAAGAGAGCAATCGATCGTAATGGGTTGCTACGGCATTGGGGTGGGAAGAACAGTAGCTGCTGCTATTGAACAGAATCACGATCAGAATGGCATTGTCTTCCCAATACCTATAGCCCCTTTTCTGGTGTCAATTCTACCTATCAACATCAATCAAAAAGAGGTAAAGGATGCATCTGAGGACATATACCTATCCCTTAGTGAGAGGGGCTATGATGTGCTCTTTGATGATCGTGAAGAGAGCCCTGGAATAAAGTTTAAAGATGCTGACCTTATAGGCATACCCATCCGTCTGACTATTAGTAGCAGAACGCTTAAGGATGATATGGTGGAACTGAAGCTAAGAAAGACGGGAGAGGTTATTATGGTTAAGAGGGAGGAGGTCGTGGCTGAGGTGGCTAGACGTCTTAATGGACGGTAGTGTTACTAGTCTGTTATTGGTTAGAAGAAGGCGCATTTTGATAAGAGCTGTATCTATCACAAAAGTCAAAACAAAATGTTTCAACAGGAATATTTATGAATTATACCATCGAATATGTTGAACTGGAGAATGGGAAAAAGCCATTTGAGGAATTCGTCTTGAGCTTAACAATTCATGAACGAGCGAAAGAACTTCGATCTCTCTATCACAAAGGAAAGGAAAAGATATGACCAACTATGAGAAACTTTTTCAAGTTCAGATGCAAGACCCGCAGTTTGTTAAGGCCTATTATGAGGCAAGAGTAGAACGGATTCTTGATGAAATGTTAGACACCTTGAAAGAAAAAATTTCACACAATGAATCAAAAGAAAGCTTGATTCGAGTGATTGATTCGTTCCAGCAGCAGATTCATCCGACTGTGTCTCAAGACTCACACATAGGCTAAGTGTTTAAAAATATGGTTAAACAGGAGACGAAAATGGGCTTTAATAAAAGAAAACATCACGTGGGTTGGGGAAATTTGGGAAGGAGATCGGATGGAGGTGATATATAAAGGTTAGTTATCCTTTTTCCTCAAGTTTTTCTTTATCGTCTTTTTCCTCGATAATCTTTTTCCCTCCAATAAATCTTTTCAGATAATAAGGGGTTTCTAGACTATCAATTGTGACCTTCTTATCCCTTGATGATGCATGTATAAACAGGTTGTTACCGAGATAAATCCCCACATGTGAAGGAAAGGATGCATATGTCCTGAAAAATACGAGGTCCCCTACAGAAAGGTCTTCTTTGTCAACATAGGTTCCTTCGGAAAATTGTGCTCTTGCAGATCGTGGAAGGTCTATCTCGATCAAGCCATAAACCTTCTTAACGAAGGCTGAACAGTCGATACCGTGGATGTTATTGCCACCGAATCTGTAAGGTATGTTAAGTAATTTTTTTGCAATAAGCGTAACTTTTTTCTCAAGACTGTATTTTTCAGATTCTGATATCTTCTCTATATCCTCTCCAACATCTGCCTGCAAGAGGGGCGCCTCATGGGTTTTTGTTTTTTCCAGTTCCGCTTTTTGTTCTAAAAGGATTCTTAGCCCTGGTTTTAATTGGTCTGTTTTAAGATTGTTGATATCCTTTAATTCATCAACGTCAATATTAAACCTTTTTGCAATCTTCCATATGTCGTCGCCACGTTTCACAGTGTAAGTCTTTGGCCCGCTTCGTTTTAAAAGAACCTTTTGCCCAATTCTTATCTTTGTTGACCTGAGATTATTAATCTCTTTGAGTTCACTTACAGATAAAGAGTACTTTTTTGATAAAGAGAGTAAAGTGTCGCCCTTTTTTGCTTTGTGAAATGTGGTACTAAGGGGTGGCGAGGTAAGACTATGCTTATTTTTATTCTTACGGGGAGTTTGTTTTTTATTCTTTTTGGCTATTTTTGGTGGGTTATTGCCTTCTTTTATATAGGTTACATTGGCATGAACATTAACAGAGATAAAGATTATTATAAGTATAAATATTGCGGTAAAAGCATAATATCTTCTCATACTCAGTTTAACCTCCCTTCTGGAATCGAACTGCCCCTGTCTGTATAAACTCTTTAAGAACCGGTTACTCTGTAAGATTCCTTAAACCAAAATACTAGAAGACTCTCTTGTTGGACACTAGGAAAGGCTTTTTTAAGAAAAGTTTTGGTTGCGCTGCAAGAATTAACCCCCCTGATTATAAGCCTTTTGTACGTTATTCTAGAGAGGTAGTGAGGATTAGAAGACTGGTATTGAGAGCCTGCTCGAGATATACAGAATAGAACTTCTTTACCATGGGTGTATTCAATTGTCAAGAAAAAAATTGTGCTGATCTAAATACCTCTATACTTGAGATTTAATATAAAGGCATAAGCTTATACTCCAAGACTTTTCCCCTTGACTTCGCCTCTTGCGGGATGCTATATTTTAATCTCTTAGGGTATAATTTTCCGCCGCTTGCGGCGGGGTATTTCATGTATTTGAATGAATCGGATTAATGGTATTGCTGATCGCTTAAGCGTTTACAAAGCATTAGAGGAGACAGAGAATGTTTAAGGAAAATGAAATAATAGAGATTAAAAGAGATAGGGAAAAATGGGGAGAGAAACTTGAGAAGAGTCTAGCCAAAGCCCCTGAAATAAAGGAGAGATTTTCTACTGTTTCTGATATGGAGATAGGCAGACTGTATACCCCCGAAGACATTCAGGGATTTGACGTCCAAAGAGATCTGGGGTTCCCGGGAGAGTATCCATTTACACGAGGGGTTCAACCTTCGATGTACAGAGGAAGACACTGGACTATGAGGATGTTTTCGGGTTTTGGGTCTGCAGAGGATACCAATAAGAGATACCATTATCTGCTATCCCAGGGACAAACAGGTCTCAGTGTTGCGTTTCACATGCCTACCCTCATGGGGTACGATTCAGACTCCCCTTTGGCGAGGGGTGAGGTGGGCAAATGCGGAGTTGCCATTGATACCCTCAAGGATATGGAGATCCTTTTCCACGGGATTCCCCTGGACAAGGTTACTACCTCCATGACTATAAACCCCCCTGCTGCTATCCTCCTTGCAATGTATATAGCAGTAGCAGAAAAGCAAGGAGTAAACAAGAAACAGATTGGTGGAACCATTCAGAATGATATGCTTAAGGAGTTTATAGCCCAAAAGACCTTCATGTGTCCTCCTAAACCTTCAGTAAGGATTATAGTGGATACTATTGAGTACTGTACAAAAGAGGTTCCGCTCTGGAATACCATAAGTATTAGTGGATACCATATCAGAGAGGCAGGGTCGACTGCGGTACAGGAGTTGGCTTTTACCCTGGCTGATGGGATAGGTTATGTACAGGCAGCCATTGAAAGGGGATTGGATGTGGACAGTTTTGCCCCACGGCTCTCCTTTTTTTTCAATGCCCACATAGATTTCTTTGAAGAAATAGCCAAGTACCGTGCTGCCAGAAGAATCTGGGCAAGGGTGATGAAGGAAAGATTCAAGGCAAAGAATCCCCGTTCGTGGCTTTTACGATTTCACACGCAAACGGCAGGATGTTCTTTGACTGCTCAGCAGCCTTATAATAACGTGGTAAGGACTGCTTTTGAAGCCCTGGCAGCAGTTCTGGGAGGCACCCAATCATTGCATACCAATTCCCTGGATGAGGTGCTAGCCTTGCCAAGTGAGGAATCAGCAACTATCGCATTACGAACCCAGCAGATCATCGCCGAAGAGACCGGAGTAACTAATACTATTGACCCTCTGGGTGGTTCTTACTTTGTGGAGTCTCTAACCAACAGGATGGAAGAAGATGCAATGGAATATATAAACAAGATTGATGAGATGGGAGGAATAATAGAAGCCATTGAAAGAGGTTATCCGCAAAATGAAATAGCCAAGGCTGCATACCATTATCAACAACAGATTGATGGGGAAGAAAAGACAATGGTCGGTGTTAACAAGTATGTGATGGAAGATACTATTTCTATTGAGACCCTGAAGATATCACCCGACTTAGAGAAGATACAGATAGCCAGAACAAGGGAAGTAAAGGAAAATCGAGACAACGGTAAGGTGAATGCCTGTTTAGATAAGATCCGGAGTGCCTGTGAAGGAAATGGTAATGTGATGCCTCCTATACTTGATGCAGTTAAAGAATACGCCACATTGCAGGAGATCTGTGATGTGTTTAGGGAAGTCTTTGGAGTATATCGTGATCCGGGAATGTTTTAAATACTGGAGGGAAAATGGATTCTGAGGTGAAAGTGAGGATAATGATTGCGAAACCTGGACTGGACGGGCATGATCGGGGTGCAAAGATAATCGCTAGAGGGCTGAGGGATGCTGGATATGAGGTAATCTATACAGGTCTGCATCAAACCCCGGAACAGATTGTAAATGCTGCCATTCAGGAGGATGTAGATGCCATTGGGCTTAGCAGTTTAGCAGGGGCACATAAACATTTGTTTTTGCAGATACTCAAACTGCTGGAGAAAAATGTGGCAGGTGATATAATAGTTTTTGGAGGGGGCATCATCCCCGATGAAGACATTCCTGAACTTATGGGGATCGGGATCAGGGCAATCTTCCGTCCGGGAACCAAGATTGAAGACGCCGTTAACTGGGTTAAGACCAATGTAAAACCAAGGGTAACTCCTCAGGTGGATAGGCTGTAGGCAGTTAGCCTGTAGGAGGAAATCATGCGCGACCTGAACGGATAGCCTGTAGCCTAACAGCCCAACAGCCTACAGTCTAAACAACCTGAGGAGTAACAAACCAAGAAGATGAGAGATATAAGGGTACACCCCTTGGATGGAAGCTCTCAAGAAATGGTTTTAGGATATGTTTATTACGTTTGAGGGGATAGAGGGCTGTGGTAAGACCACCCAGATTGGACTGATGGGGAGTTTCCTTGATACAAAGGGGCTTCCTTATATAATGACAAGGGAACCCGGTGGTACTGAAATAGGAGAAGAAATAAGAAAGATACTATTGTCTTCTCAGAATAAAGACATGAGTTTTACCACTGAGTTATTTCTATATGTAGCCAGCAGGGCTCAGCATATTAAAGAGGTGATTAAGCCTGCTCTGGCGAATAAAAAAATTGTACTCTGTGATCGCTTTAGTGATGCCACCATTGCCTATCAGGTGTATGCCAGAGGGTTTGATCTTAAGCTGGTCAAGAAATTGAATCAACTGGCTACTTCCGGTTTAACCCCTGATATTACCATACTTTTTGACTGCCCTGTGGATGTTGGTCTAACGAGAGCAATGGGGAGGATATGTTCAGAGGCAAATCAGGCAAGAGAGGATCGATTTGAAAGAGAGGATAGAAACTTCCACGAAAAAGTCAGGGAAGGATATTTGAAGGTTGCTAAGAAAAAAAATGAAAGGATTATAGTTATTGATGGAACCAAAGACAGAGATATAATCCACCAGGAGGTCTGTAATACCGTATTTCCGAAAATAATTGCAGAAAGAGAGAAGGATGTCGTTTAAAGACGTACTTGGACAGGATAGACAGATTGAGATAATAAAGAGGGCAATAGAGAATAATCGGATACCCCATGCCTACCTTTTTCTTGGGGGAGAAGGTGTAGGGAAAAGACATACTGCATTAACGCTGGCCAAGGCACTAAACTGCTGTGTTGAACCAACTGATTCCTGTGATGAATGTGATTCCTGCAGAAAGATTATAAATGGAAACCATCCTGATGTTACTGTTGTTGAGCCAGAGGGGAACTCAATAAAGATCAACCAGATTAGAGAAATACAGAGGATTCTCAAATATAAACCCTATGAAGGTAAAAAAAAGGTGTGTATAATACCAAATGCTGAAAAGATGAATCTGGCAGCAGCAAATTCCATTCTTAAGACTCTGGAGGAACCATCACCTGACATAGTAGTTATATTGATAACCACCAGTCCCCATCTGCTATTATCAACTATTAATTCCAGGTGTCAAAAGCTTAAATTTCAGCCACTGACCAATGATTTAATCTCTAAAATAATCAAAGAGAAACTGGGAAAAGATGAAGATGTCTCTTTAAAGATAGCATCGTTAGCAAGCGGAAGTCTGAATAGGGCATTTGAACTGTCTGAAGGGACTACCCTGGGGTATAGAAATAGACTTATCGAAAAGATTAATGCCCTTTCCCCCAACAACATCAATGAGACCTTTGAGTTTGCAGAAGAAATGTCAAAGGAAAGAGAAGAACTTGTTGGCACCCTTCAATTTCTAAAAGCTTGGTTTAGAGATATTTTAATCTTTAAAGAGAACTGTCCATTGGATCGGTTGATAAATGCTGATTTTCTAGAAGAGATAAAAAGGCTTTCGGGAAGGTTTACTACAACGGATTTATTGAGGAAATTGAGGATAATAAATGACGCAGAATTGGCATTACTGCGAAATTCCAATAAGCGTCTAACTCTGGAAGTGATGTTAGGGAGACTCAGTCAATAAGGGGCAACTCCAATTCAGACATTAAGACTATGGACCTCAGGCTGAAGAGGGGGGGGGGATGCCAGGGATTACACAATTGGAGAGTCTGGTGTCTAACGTCTGGAGTCTAGTGTCTGAATGGCAGTAACGGTATGAGAGTGAGATGCGGGGGATAAATGAAGGTTGCAGGGATAAAATTTAGAGATAACGGCAAAGTTTATGATTTTGATGCAGGGGAGTTGAACCTTCAGGTTAATGGTCGAGTAGTTGTGGGAACAGAGAAGGGTATTGGGATAGGAACTGTTGTTAAGATGACAATTATAGAAGATATCAGTTTATTAGATAAGTCGCTTAAAAAGATACTTAGAAAAGCTGACGAAAACGATTTAAACGCTGAAATAATGAATCAGGA
Organism: Desulfobacteria bacterium; assembly: GCA_041648535.1. GTDB lineage: Bacteria > Desulfobacterota > UBA8473 > UBA8473 > UBA8473 > UBA8473. The sequence goes on from JBAZOX010000089.1 coordinate 6,802, forward strand.
AAGGGAGAAAGAAATACATAAAATATGTTTGGATGAGATACAGAACTGTAACCTGCCGATGAAGCTGGTAGAAGTGGAATGTTTATTTGATGGTTCTAAGATTGTCTTTTACTTTACTTCCGAAAGCAGGGTGGATTTCCGAGAATTAGTAAAGAGGCTTGCCCAGAGACTCCACACAAAAATTGAGATGCGTCAGATAGGGGTGAGAAATGAGACAAAGATGGTAGGAGGTATAGGGAATTGTGGAAGGGAATTTTGTTGTTCAACCTTTTTAAAAGGTTTTGAACCAGTATCCATTAAAATTGCAAAAGACCAAAATCTGGCTTTAAACCCGGCAAAAATCTCTGGTGTCTGTGGAAGATTGATGTGTTGTTTGGCTTTTGAACACGAAACCTATCTTGAACTTAAAAAAGACATGCCGAAGTTCGGTCAGACGGTATTAACCCTTCAGGGGAAAGGAAGGGTTGTAGAACAAAACATAATCGAACAGAAGGTTATTGTTGAACTGGAGGACGGGAAAGAGGTAAAGGTTTCTATCAGTGAAATCAAAGAAGAGGGAGCCTTAAGAAAACACAAGAAAAAACGTTAAATGGATATATAGATGAACATAAGAAATATCTTTGGAGATTGCTCAGGAGATCTAATTTGAGAAAACATTTGAAATTAAATGGCTTTAAAATCAGCTTGTTTATTACTGTGATGGTAATTACTGTTTATTTTATAGGAGTTCCATTTTTGGATTTAATGGAACTCAAAGCCTTGGATTTACGGTTTATTTCTCGTGGTTCGGTTAAGCCAGGAAGTGAAGTAGTAATCGCAGCCATAGATGAAAAAAGTTTGGATGAGTTGGGAAGGTGGCCCTGGTCTCGAAAAAAGATCGCAAGGCTGATTGATACCTTGACCAGATATGAGGTCAGGAGTATAGGTTTTGATATAGTATTTGCTGAACCGGATGAGAATTCTGATTTAGAGGGGGCAGCTTTTTTTAAGAAAAAGGTTGAAGAATTGAGGATAACCGATCGGGAATTAATGGAATATATATCCACGGCTGAAAGAGAAGCTGACAATGATGAGATACTTGCAAAAGCCATAAAGAGATCAAATAGAGCAATTCTAGGGTACTTTTTCCATACATCAAAAAAAGGACTTGAGCATCTGAAAGAAGGAGGGATGGATATTGAATTCAAGAATATATTACCATCTAAGTATCCTTCTGTCAGGCATCAATCCAATGAAGCCAAAAAGGTCTCCTTAACAGAGGCATACGCAGTGGAGAGCAACCTTAAAAAGCTCTCCATTGCTGCCAAAGGAAGTGGTTATTTCAACATTTTTCCAGACGGGGATGGAACTGTCCGTTGGTGTCCTTTAGTGGTCCAATACAAAGACCAATTCTTTCCGCCCTTATCCTTGAGGGTTCTGCACCATTATCTGGGTTCCCCACTCTTATCACTTAAGATTGCAGACTACGGTATAGATGGGGTCCAGGTTGGGGGAATTATGATCCCTACTGATGAGAAGGGGAGAACGCTTATTAACTATGCCGGTCCACAAAAGACTTTTCCCCATTACTCTATTGCAGATATTCTAGGTGATCGCATTCCTGCTTCTGCCTTGAAGGACAAGATTGTACTTGTAGGAGCAACCGCTACCGGAATCTATGATATGAGGGTTACCCCATTTAGCAGTGTATATCCAGGAATAGAGATCCACGCCAACATTATCGACAGTATACTTCGTCAAAATTTCCTGATGCGTCCGGAATGGACTGTTGTTGTGGATATATTATTTATTTTGGGATTGGGACTGCTTCTGGGTTTTATATTACCTAAATTGAAGGCTGTCTGGGGCGCACTTACTGCTGTCCTTTTCTTTTTTAGTTTCTTCATACTGAACAGATATCTGTTCGTGGACAAAGGGGTGTGGATAAATATTGTATACCCTTTCTTGACTCTCCTCCTGGTTTATATTGGGGTAACTATATTCCGTTATATGACAGAGGAGCGAGAAAAGAAGAAGATAAAAGGGGCGTTTCACTACTATCTCACTGCTTCTGTAATTAATGAGATGCTAAAGAATCCGGAAAAGCTAAAACTTGGGGGAGAAAAAAAGGATCTTACAGTTTTATTCTCTGATATAAGGGGTTTTACCACAATCTCAGAAGGGCTGTCTCCAGAGATGCTCGTTAAACTGCTAAATGAATATCTGACTGTCATGACAGACATAGTCTTTAAATATGATGGTCTCTTGGATAAATACATGGGAGATGCTATTATGGCGGTTTATGGGGCTCCGCTGGATCAGGAAGACCATGCCGAAAGGGCATGCTATACCGCCCTGGATATGATGGATGAGCTTAAAGTTCTCCAAGCAAAATGGGAAGCCGAGGGAACACCTAGAATCAATATAGGTATAGGCGTAAACTCCGGACCAATGGTGGTTGGAAACATGGGCTCACAGAGAAGATTTGACTACACAGTAATGGGAGATAGTGTCAATCTCAGTTCCCGATTAGAGGGTGCTAACAAGCAATACAGTACAAATATAATAATTGGTGAAGTAACCTATGAAAAAGTCAGGGATAAGTTTTTCTGTAGAGAATTAGATTCTGTAAGGGTTAAGGGAAAGGATTTACCGGTTAAGATATATGAATTGGTTGGAAGAAACGGGGTGTCTGATGAGGTTAAAAACGTCATTTGCCTGTTTCACCGGGGTCTTGAAGAATACAAGGGGAGGAAATGGCAAGAAGCCACCGAGACCTTTAATAAGGTTTTGGACCTAAAGCCAGATGATTACCCATCGAAACTCTACGTGGAGAGAAGCAAAGATCTGATGGAAGCTCCACCTCCTGAAGATTGGGATGGGGTATTTACAATGAAGACTAAATAACTTATTAATTATCTCTTTACTTTTTATTGAAACAATGCTAATAAGATTTTCACCATATACAATCACCATTAATATTAAAGAAAAAGCGGGGGCTAATTTTAAATGCTTACCTTGATTATAACGATACATATAATCGTGTGCATTGCACTTATTATGATT
>JBAZOX010000090.1:0-9797 GCA_041648535.1 Desulfobacteria bacterium
CTTTTTTTATTACTTAAGTGCCCTGTCAACGGCTCTGGACGCATCGAGGAAGGTTTATTTATCCCGTAAAAAATTAATCGCTGTTTCGGCCTATATCGGAATTCTCATGGCCGTTGGACTCTTAACCGTAGCAACGCTCTATGATGTAGTTCCCCCTTTTTTCATCCCGGGTCAAGGGTACACTACCCTTAGACAGGTCATTCTTGCCATTACCATAACACTGGTGGTCCTCTCAGCGGGCATGATGATAGGCTTTAATTCTAAAAGGAAGATAGAGTTCATAAGGGGGGTTATTGTCGTGCTCCTGCTGGCCGGGATGGGCCGCATCGGGATGGCACTGGGAAGTCCAGGCAGTCCATTAAACTGGGTCGGGAGGGTTGCTCTGTTTTCGGGAGGTTTTTACCTGATCTATACATTCATGGTTTTAAGACGAACTTCCCTGGGAAAGGGCATAGAGCTTGAACGGGCCTTGGACGATTTTTTCAGGGAATCGGAGCTCCATTATAAAACCCTTATTAATACGGTTACCGACTCTATTGTGGCGACCGATCATAAGGGGGGAATCCTCCTCTGGAATCCGGCGTCAGAAAAAATATTCGGTTATACCTCCGCCGAAGCAGTTGGCCGTAAGCTGGAAGATATGATCGTACCGGAATCCTCAGAGAGCCGGTTTAAAGAAATGCTTTCCGGCGGTTCCCTGAAAGACGTTGAAATGGAGCTTAGAAAAGAAGACGGGACCCGATTCCCTGCTGAAATATCTTTTTTCTCCGACGAGAGAGGCAATGAAAGCTCGATAAGAACAATTATCGTTCAGGACGTAACCGAACGGAAGCTGGCAGAGAGAGACCTGCTAAATGCAAGAGACCAGTTGCTTCAGTCGGAAAAGCTTGCTTCCATCGGTCGATTATCTGCCGGGGTTGCCCACGAAATCCTGAATCCTATAAATATTATTTCTATGGAATTGCAGATACTGCAGACGATGGAAAACCTCTCACCTGAAGTGCTGGAAGAATTAAAGGTCTGCCTGGCTCAAATCAGCCGCATCGTTGCCATTGCTGAAAATCTCAAACAGTTTTCCCGCATCCCCGAAAAAAAGACGATCATGGCCGATATCAACGGTGTCATCGCTCATATTCTGACTTTATACGCAACGCAGTTGAAGATAGAGGGAATAGAAACAGAGGTGCAATACCAGCCCGATTTGCCGGTAATCGCCATGGACAGAGAAAAAATAGAGCAGGTTATCCTGAACCTGATTGCAAACGCTGTGGCTGCCATGGAGGGGAAAGAGATAAAAGTGTTGCGCATAACAACGGAGAGAGAAACGATGTTCGGGAATAATGATCAACTGAAAATAATGATTGCCGACACCGGCATGGGTATCAAGAGTGAACATATGTCGAAAATTTTTGATCCGTTTTTTACCACCAAGGGACAGGGGAAAGGAACAGGACTGGGGCTTTCCATATCGTACGGCATCATCCATGATCACGGAGGCAGTATCTGGGCTGAGAACAATGGGTTGGGGGGCGCTTCTTTTTATGTCAGACTTCCCATTAAAACGGATATTGAAAAAAATCAATACTAAAATGAGAGGTTATCCTATGGAAAGAATACTCGTTGTCGATGATGAAATTCACGTCGTGAGGCTGCTGCAGAAGTACCTGGCATCGAAAGAATATGAGGTATGCACTGCTACGAGCGGCCTGGATGCCATTCAAAAGGTAAAAGATATGATGCCTCACATCGTATTGCTCGACATCATCATGCCTGGCATGGGCGGCATTGACACCCTGAAGGAGATCAAAAAAATAAACCCTAAAATTGCGGTTATTATGGTCACAGCCGTCATTGACGAAGAACTGGCCAAAAGAGCCCTTCAGTTAGGTGCTGACGATTATGTTACCAAACCCCTTGATCTCAATTACATTGAAACATTCGTGATGGTCAAAATGATTCAGCTTCTGGGCTAATGATAAAGGAGGTCACGATATCCTTGAAAAAAATACTCATTATAGATGACGAAGAAAATTTTTGCCGCGCCTTGAAGAAAGGCATCGAAATGAGAAGCACCTTTCATGTGCTGACAGCTACGCGGGGAGGCGCTGGGATACGGCTGGCGAAGACACAGAAGCCGGATATCATCTTGCTCGATATTATGATGTCCGACATGGCCGGCAACGATGTAGCGAAAGAACTATCGGAGTCACCTATTACCGCGTCCATTCCCGTTCTATTTGTGACGGCGCTCATAAGCAGGGAGGAAGTCAGAAAAAGTGGCGGTGTTATCGGCGGACGCAACTTTATTGCCAAACCCGTTATCATTGACGAATTGATTAAAAAAATAAACGCCATATAATACGAAATTTAATTATCACTTAATAAGGAAACACTTAATTGTGATAAAGAGATATAATTATGCCCCGACAACCATTGCCTTTGTTGGTGGAGGTATTGGTTTGGCGTCTTTGAGGTCTTTGATCTGGAATGTCTTTGATAACCGTTATATATGCCCAGATCCGTAGTTTCCTTTCGGATGAGTTTTAACCTTACACCCTTTTTATCTTCACCCCAATCTTCACACCTAACCGGAGCAACGTTCCCCCCTTTGCTACGAGACCTGCAATATACCCCTTAAGATGTTGCCTCACTCTCTTGTTTTTAAGCTTAGTTCGCAGGAATCCTCCTCTGGCAATAATTTTATTGACTATATCGCTAAAATGTGTTAAATTTCATTGAAAAAAACAATGAAAGAAGAGGGAGGTGCTATCGGATGTTTAAGATTGGAGATATAGCCGTATATCCTTCCCATGGTGTAGGAGTTATTCAGTCTATCGAGAACAAAAAGATTTCCGATAATGAACAGACTTTCTTTATATTTAGAATATTGGATAGTAATATGACCATAATGATTCCGATAAATAATATTGCAATGGTGGGTCTAAGAAAGGTGATTCACCTGGAAGAAGTTCCCAAAGTATACGACATATTAAAAAAGAAAGATATCGAGATTGAAAATCAAACATGGAATAGAAGATATCGTGAGTATATGCAAAAGATAAAGAGCGGTTCAGTATTTGAGGTGGCCGAGGTTCTTAGAGACCTCTTCATCTTGAAACTAGAAAAGGACCTTTCTTTTGGGGAAAGAAAGATGTTAGATTCAGCCAGGAATCTTTTGGTAAAAGAACTCTCCATTGCTCAAAATAGTTCTGAAGAGATAATAGAAGGTAACATTATGCGTATTTTTAATTGTTAAGATGTTGCCCTTATACGTGTGAACTATATCTTACCTATAATTAAGCTTTTTTTAACCTAGCCATTTATCCCTGCCCACAGGAGAGGGGTGAATGGCTGATTTTCATGTGCAGAATCTAACTTGGGGTCTGACCCGACATTTGGGTTATATTGCTACGGGTCTGACCCCAAATCCAATCAAAATTCACAGGAAAGGAGGTGACACTAAATATGGGTACCACTGTTTTACGTATTTTTTTGATTTTATCCTGCTCGGCTGTTGGTTACTATGCTGCTTATGAGTTTTTGAATTCTGTATACCCAGCATTGTCGGGAGCAATAATAGGTTCAATCATTTCAGCCGTAATCCTTATCTTAGAACAACGCATTGTAAGATATCCTTTGAGGGCTATAATCGGAGGAGCCATAGGGTTAATTGCCGGTCTTATTGTAGCAAATCTGTTTTCCTATGTATTTTTGCTGGGGTTGTTTAAAGGGCAGGTACCCGGTCTTTTACTCCATATATTAACAAACTTCATAGTCGGATATCTAGGCTTAAAAATAGGGAGCAAGAAAGGAGAAGAATTTCATCTCTCTGATTTAACGAAGCTTTATAAGAGACAACCTCTGGGAGAAAGTCCTAAGATATTGGATACCAGCGTGATAATAGATGGCAGAATAGCCGACATCTGCGAAACCGGTTTCATTGAGGGAACATTTATCATACCCCAATTTATTCTTCAAGAATTACAGCATATTGCCGATTCTTCCGATTCAATTAAGCGAACCAGGGGCAGGAGAGGTTTAGATATTTTGAATAAGATGCAAAAACAGGTTGACCTTGATGTGAGAATAGTGGAACATGATTTTCCAAAGATAAAGGATGTTGATACCAAGCTGGTAGCCTTGGCTAAAGAAATGAACGCAAAGGTTATTACTAATGATTTCAACCTGAACAAGGTGGCAGAACTTCAGGGTATCTCTGTCTTAAATATAAACCAACTGGCAAATGCTCTCAAACCCGTGGTTTTGCCGGGTGAGGTTATGAATGTCAGGATACTAAAAGAGGGTAAGGAATCAGGACAGGGGGTGGCCTATCTCGATGATGGTACTATGGTTATAGTAGATAATGCTAAAAGGTATATGGGAAAAAACATTGAGGTAACAGTGACCAGTGTTCTTCAAACTACTGCCGGTAGGATGATTTTTACTGAATTAAAAGACGAAGCGCCGGCTGAGCTTGTTCATAATTTAGGGTACTAGTATAGCGTTTCCTAATTAAGATGTCATATCGACCGAAGGGAGATATCTTCTAATAATGCATATTCATTAAGATTTCTCGCTTTGCTCGAAATGACAGTGTTGCATATGTTATTTATGGAACGATGTACTAGTTAAGAGGATTACATGAGAGTTATTGCCCTGATCCCCGCTGCTGGTGTGGGGAAAAGAATGGGTACAAGCATTAATAAGCCGTTTCTTCACATAGGCAATAAACCAATCTTAGCTCAAACCCTTTTGAGGTTTGAAGATTCACCAAATATCAGTGAAGTTTATGTTATTGTTTCCAAAAAAGAGGAAATACGCTGTAGAGAAGATATAATAAAACAGTATAATTTGAAAAAAGTTACCAAGATAGTTATAGGTGGTATTGAGAGATACGATTCTGTTAAGAACGGCCTGGATGCAATCGAATCGAAGTGTGATATAGTGATGATACACGATGGCCTTCGCCCCTTTATTACCACTCAACTGATAGATGAATCCATATCAAAGACCCTCCAATATGATGCAGCTGTAGTTGCCATTCCAATAAAAGAAACAGTTAAAGCCATTTCTTCTGGTGGAAAGATAATAGAAACGTTGGATAGGAATAAACTCTGGCTTGCCCAGACTCCTCAGACTTTTAAGTATGATATTATAAAAAGGGCTTACGAAAATGCCTTTGAAAATAATATCTGCGGTACTGACGATTCATCCTTGGTAGAGCTTTTAGGAGTACAGGTTAAAATCATAATGGGTTCTTATGAGAACATCAAAATTACAACCCCGGAGGATTTGACTATAGCCGAGGCTTTTCTTAAAAATCAAGATATCGCTGTACATATTGACAGTTGACAGTATTATAAGACTGAATGGTTAAACCCTCCTAATGGCACTAACTTGATAGTATAGGAATTTCCTTTTTAAATAACTTTAGGCACTTTAAACTTTAGCTCACTTTAGGCACTTAACTTGAGGTTCGAGGCTGGATTATGAAAGTAGGTTTTGGTTATGATGTTCATCAATTGGTAGAGGGCAGGAAACTCATATTGGGCGGTGTAGAGATACCTTATAAAGAAGGGTTGCTGGGACATTCTGACGGCGATGTTCTTCTTCATGCTATTTGTGATGCCTTACTGGGAGCTATCGGAGCTGGTGATCTGGGTAAACATTTCCCTGAAAACGATCTGAAATCTAAAGGTATATCCAGCTTAGAATTACTGCGGGTAGTCAAAATTTTAAAAGAAGAGAGAGGGTTCAGGACAAACAACATTGATTGCACCGTAGTAGCCCAAAATCCCAAGTTGGCTGAATACATACCCAATATGGAGAAAAGCATTGCCGGGGTTTTAGGTATCGATGCCAAAAAAGTTAATGTAAAGGCTACTACCACAGAGGGATTGGGCTTCACCGGTAAGGGAGAGGGGATAGCTGCCTATGCAGTGGTCTCGGTGAGGTCCATCGAGTTTTAGAACCATAGATTGACTGCCAGAAGAAACTGTAACTACTCAGGTTGTCAGGTTCACGGTTCACGGTTGGCTACTTTGCACTCTTCATACTTTTTGAGATAGTTGATGAATCCACGAATTAGAGTCAATTCACGTGCCAGTTGCCAAGCCTCAACATCTTTCCGCCTCAGGCGGATTCAATCTTCATCGCTTCCTAACCTTGAACCGTGAACCTTGTAACTTTGAACCTGAGTAGTTACTCTTTAGATAGGATTAAAGGGTATTAGGGGGTAGATAACTAAATTGCTTAGAACAGTCTATTTTTGGATCGTGATTACTCTTTCTACTATAATAGCTCTACTCGTATTTGCTTTTAGTCACCCATTCGATAGGAGAGGCAGGGTAATCAAGTTTTACGCCAATATATGGGGCAGATTGAATCTCTATACCGGTGCTGTGAGACTCAACATAAGTGGGCTGGAGAATATCATTAAGGATAAACCCCAGATATTTATGGCAAACCACCAGAGTATTTATGATATTCTTGCATTAATTACGCTGCCTCTTCATTTTACATGGATTGCAAAGAAAGAGTTATTCAGGATTCCTCTCTTAGGATGGGCAATGGCATTAGCAGGCTGTGTAAGTATTGATAGATTTAATCCCCGTAAAACCCAGGGTGGTATGAACTATGTCCAGGCCAAGATACAAAAGGGGACTTCAATAATAATCTTCCCTGAGGGGACGAGGAGTTATGATGGGACGCTCCAACCTTTCAAAAAAGGAGGGTTTACTCTGGCTATCAGGGCTAAAATTCCCATAGTCCCAATTACACTAATAGGTACTGGAAAGGTTATGCAAAGGGGTACAAGGAAGGTTCATCCCGGAAATATTAAGATTATAATTGACAAACCTATAGAGACCCTTAATTTAGGATTAAAGGACAGAGAAAACCTTATCTATAGAGTACAAGAGATCATAGATAATAATCTGTCGGAAAATCAGGTAATGGGGTGCTGAAAAGCCACTTTTATGCAAAGCTCTCACTACCAGCCAAATTGGAGGTGAGATGAATAAGATAATATCGTTCATCTCTAAAAACAGGATAATAAGGGAAGTCTGTGGATTAATAATCTTTGCCGTAACTGTTTTCATCACTTCCAGTCTAATATCTTATGACCCAGCAGATCCATCATTTAACAACTATGTCCCTAATGTAACTAAAGTTAATAACCTATGGGGGGTTGTTGGGGCTTATTTGTCTGACGGCCTTTTACAGGTTTTTGGTTTAGCTTCTTATCTCTTTTCGATTATTCTATTTGTTGTTTCTTTCCGATTATTTGTTAGGAAAGAGGTCAAATTCAATTTATACAAGTTGATAAGTTTTGTCTTCTTGCTGTTGTCAACAACCGGAATTTTAAGCATGGGAGTTACTCAGATAAATTTTTTTGACCAGCCAATCATTGCGGGAGGAGTTTTAGGCGGGGTTTTCGTAAGTGAATTAGTGAGATACTTCAATAAAATGGGGGCTTATACGCTGCTCATTTTAGTTTTTATATCCTCTTTAATGATTAGTGCAAACATATCTTTTGTATGGCTTGTAAATAAAATCAGAGATTTATTAGCGAATACATTAGAGCGTTTTAAAAGTGGTTCTATCATATATAGAGGGAGACTAAAATATGCCAAGGGAAAATCATCGACCATAGAAAAAAAGAAGATGCCCTTGGTGTCTACCCCCCCCGTCATTACAGATTCTTCAGGCAAGGATCAAGGAACGAAAGAAAGGAATGCCTTAATACAGGAAGAATTTGACTTCCCAAAGCCAAAAGGCACTTATCAATTACCTTCCCTATCGCTTTTAGAAGACAAGGAACAAAGGACTGCCAAGGTAGATAGAGAGAGTTTAGTAATGAATTCCAAGATTCTCGAGAAGAAACTCTCCGATTTCGGGGTAGAAGGAAGGGTTACGGAAGTTAGCCCTGGCCCTGTGATAACCATGTATGAATATGAGCCTGCGCCGGGGATTAAGATCAACCGAATAGCAAATCTGTCTGATGACCTGGCACTGGCGCTCAGTGCTATCAGTGTTAGGATAGTAGCCCCTATCCCTGGCAAGTCTGTTGTAGGGATAGAGATACCAAATTCTATCAGAGAGGCGGTTTTTTTTAAGGATGTAGTCGGTCAAGAGACTTACCAGAAAGCCACTTCAAAACTTACTATAGTTTTGGGGAAGGATATATTCGGAAACCCTGTGGTCACAGATCTTGCAAAGATGCCGCATTTGTTGATAGCCGGGGCAACAGGAACAGGCAAGAGTATCTCTGTAAATTCAATGATCTGTAGTCTTTTGTATAAGGCCACCCCAGAAGAAGTGAAGATGATAATGATAGATCCCAAAAGGCTGGAACTGTCAGCATACGATGGGATCCCCCATCTTTTAAACCCAGTAGTAACTGAACCCAAACAGGCTGCTATAGTATTGAAATGGTTAGTTGAGGAAATGGAACGCAGGTATCGGCTGCTGGCAGAAAAAGGGGTTAGAAATATAGACCGTTATAACCAGAAGCTGGAGGCTGAATCAACAGGTACCTCCCGTATAGTCCTAGACCTAAAGAAGGATTATTCATTGAATGAGGAAGCTGAACCCAAAGAGCGACATAAAAGGTTACCTTATATTGCGGTGATTATAGATGAATTGGCGGATCTGATGATGATTTCATCGAAGGAAGTGGAGGAATCCATAGCCAGGTTAGCTCAGATGGCAAGGGCGGCTGGGATTCATATGATCGTTGCCACACAGCGTCCTTCTGTAGATGTATTAACCGGAATAATTAAGGTGAATTTTCCTGCCAGAATTTCTTTCCAGGTGTCGTCCAAAACAGACTCACGTACTATTCTGGATGCAAACGGTGCAGAACACCTGTTAGGATCAGGGGATATGCTTTTCCTGTTACCAGGCACCTCAAAGCTCCAACGAATTCATGGGGCGTATCTTTCTGAGGGGGAGGTTAAAAGGGTAGTTGCTTTTATTAAAGGGCAAAGTCCACCAGCTTATAACCAATCTATTCTTGAGCATAGAGGAGATGTTTATTCCAAAACCGATAATGAGTATGACGAAAAGTATGATGAGGCCGTGGAATTGATTGCCAATGCAAGACAGGCTTCAATTTCAATGATACAGAGGCATCTGAGAATAGGTTATAACAGGGCGGCCAGAATAATTGAGAAGATGGAAGAGGAGGGAGTAATTGGCCCGTCAGACGGGGTTAAGCCAAGAGAGGTTTTGATAAAAAAGCTTTGAGACATTTACCTTCCGCTAATCAAGATGGGTACAAAGGAAAGAAATCTAGGAGGTTGTTATGGAAACTCTGAGAGAAGAGGTTAATGCGAAATCAAGACATATCCTTCATGATATTAAGGACCTTCAAAAAACCATAATCAATCTAAGACAGGGAGAAAAAAAGGCTGGTAAGGAGCGTGTTTCAAAATGGCTACTTTTGGGAAAGGAAATATCCGTTAAATGGGCAGGAGCTACCGCAGTAGATGAAATAAGAGAACAAAGAGAAAAGAGATGGTAGAAGCATTCACCATAGACAGCTCGGTAATCTGCTGTTGGCATTTACCGAAATGTGTGTATTCCTTCCGTTTGCGGTGTTAACCGACAAGTGAGTATAATTATATTAATGGGTTATCTCGATTTATTTTACAAAAAAAGCCTATTTCTGCTACACCCGTTTTGTCGCTTAATAACATTGTTGCATGAGACCTATAAAAAAACCACTTGACTAATTCTTAATCGTAAATACAATGTAAATATGCTGGAACTTCAATTTGAGTGGGATCCCGCAA
>JBAZOX010000091.1:0-9784 GCA_041648535.1 Desulfobacteria bacterium
CTAAACCCCTAACGTGTTTATTGGGAGTTATCAACAGGTGGCCATAGGAATAGGGGTATTTATTTATCATTACCATAGAAAGCTTGCCACGGTATAACACTAAATTTGTCTTATCGTTTTTTTCGCCAGGTTTAGAACAAAAAATACAGGTTTCTGATTTATCCCCTAATATATAATCCATTCTCCATGGAGCCCAAATACTTTTCATTGCACCTCCACACAATCAAGTCAAGTGTCTAAAGTTTGAAGTGCCTAAAGTGAGCTAAAGTTGAGGAGTACACCTTCGGCGCCATCATCGTGAAAAAGTAAGAATACCTTAACTTTAGGCACTTTAGTTCACTTCACACTTCAAACTCTATGTCTCTATCAACTCCACCTTTCCACAAACAGCCATTTCTTTGCCCCGTATGATTAAAACACCCATGATACCGCCAATCTTACCAGCAAATTCTAATGCCCTATTAAAATCTCCTTTATCCTTCACTAAGTTCCCGATAGCTGTGGCAGCAGCATCTGCCAGAAGGGCCGATTTTGACACAACAGTAACGGCATCTGCCCTGCCAAAACTAATGGAATGCCCCACTGTACCCGAAGAGGTACAAACCCCAAGAGGGGTATCATCAGGATTGATCTTAATCCCTATCCTATTGCTTAGCGGAGACATACCTGCATATATCCCGATGCTTGTTTCTGAAGAAGTTTTGAGAAAGATATCTCCCCCGTTTTCTACAATTATTTCCTCCGATTGGTTTAATAACTCTTTACCAATAAATTCGGAGATAGTCCCTGCTACGGCTGCCATAGGCCCAACATTAACTGCCCTTGAAGCCTCCATCATGGCCTTTATAATTCTGGGAGCAAAGGGATCTAAGGCCAGTGGGATCAGACTCTTTTGGAACTCCGGAAATATCCTGATATATTCTTCAATTTGGTGCCTATACTTTAATACAGCATCCCTGGCTTCCGCACTTAGGTCTTTATTAGCCCCGATATATAGGTCAGTTTCTTTAACTGCTACTTGAAAGTAGGTAAACCTATTGTCATGGATAAGATCTCTATAGGTTCTTTTTTGATACATATTTAGGTAACCGTTCACGGTTCACGATTTACGATTTACGAAGCTACCTGACATCCAAACAGTTCCTCCACCTTTTTAAACAGTACTTCCGATGGAGTTAATCGAAAGTTTTCACCCAGGGATATAACCGTTTCAGTACAATTGGGTACAATAAGGTGGAGAAATGCCTCACTGTTTCCATGGTGATTCAACAGGATATCTCTTAGTTTTTCCAGTTGCTCTCTACTTACAGAAGAGGTTTTAACAGTAAAATGAACATCGGCACTGAGTTTTTCCTTTGCCTCTGAAAGGGGTATTATTTTTTTAGCTATTATCTTTGGATTCTCTTCTTCCATTGCCAGGGTTCCCAGGATCAGAACAGGCTCATCTCCTTTTAAAAAGAAAGAGGTTTCCTTGTAGATATCAGGGAATACCACTATTTCAATAAAACCCTTCAAATCCTCCAGGGTAACACGGGCCATTCGATCTCCCTTGCGTGTATTAATTTCCTTAATAGAACTGACCATGCCCCCGATTTTTATTTCTGCCCCATCATTAAATTCGACTATATCGAGGGTATTTGTATTGGCATACCTTTTAATGTCTTCTTCATAACGGGTCAGGGGATGACCTGTAATATAGAAACCCAGAACCTCCTTCTCATAAGTCAAAAGTTGATTTTCAGACCATTCTTCAATGTTCGGAAACTTTGCATTTAGATCAACCCCACCGGCGCCCTTAAAAATATCAAACATATTGATCTGACCATTGGCTCTATCCCTCTGAATGGCCCCTGCTGCCTCTATGGCACCATCCAATGCCCCCATTAGTTTAGAACGAAAGACACCGGTATAGTCAAATGCCCCACACTTAATTAGACTCTCTACCACCCTTCTGTTTACCTTCCTGAGATCAACCCTTTCACAAAAATCAAAGATAGAGCTAAACCTTCCATCACTTTCCCTGGTGGAGATAATAGATTCGATAGCTTGATTTCCTACATTCTTGACCCCTGCCAGTCCAAAACGAATTTTACCGTCTATAACAGTAAAATCCCTGAAACTCTCATTGACATCAGAAGGCAAAACCTCAATCCCCTTGTCATTACACTCACTTATGTACCTGATCAGTTTGTCAGTGTTCTCCTTTTCACTGGTCAGCAGTGCAGCTATAAACTCTATAGGATAGTGGGCTTTGAGGTATGCCGTTTGGTATGCTATCATAGCGTACGCAGCACTATGGGATTTGTTGAACCCATATTCAGCAAACATGGCCATTAAGTCGAAAATCTTCTCTGCCTTTTCTTTCTTTATTTTATTCTTCTTTGCACCAGACAGGAATTTTTCCTTTTGTTTAGCCATCTCTTCGGGCTTCTTTTTGCCCATTGCCCGACGAAGAAGATCGGCATCCCCCAGGCTAAAATTAGCCAGCGTACTTGCTATCTTCATTACCTGTTCTTGATAGACTATTACTCCGTATGTATCTTTTAAAACATCCTCTAACTGCGGAACCTCATATTTTACAGGAACAATACCGTGCTTCCTCTTTATAAAATCGTCGACCATACCGCTTCCCAGAGGACCGGGACGATATAGGGCAAGCAGAGCAATTACATCCTCTATATTCCCTGGTTTGAGTTTAATTAACAGTTCCTTCATGCCGGAGCTTTCCAGTTGGAAGACACCAGAGGTATCTCCTGCCCCAAGTAACTTGTAGGTTAATTCATCATCCAGGGGCATACGATTTAAATCAAGCTTTTCCTCTTTTCCTTCATTTATCCCGTTTAGAGATAAATCTCTAACGGGATTTATGAGTTTCAATGTATTATCAATTAGGGTCAGGGTCTTTAACCCCAGAAAATCGAATTTAATCAACCCTATCTTTCCCACATCGTTCATGGCAAATTGAGTAACAACCTCACCGTTCTGCCCTTTATAAAGAGGCAGATATTCAACAAGGGGTTTATTCGCAATTACAACCCCGGCTGCATGGGTAGATGCATGTCTTGGTAGCCCTTCTAAGGATTTGGCAAGGGAAATTAAAAGCTTTATATTTTCGTCGGTCTGTTCAAGCTCTTTTAGTTTAGGTTCTTGTCTAAGGGCGTCTTCAAGAGAGGTATTCGGGGTATTGGGGATTAACTTGGCTATCCTGTCCACCTCTTTATACGGCATATTCAAGACCCTGCCTACATCTCTCACTACACCTTTGGCCTGCATCTTACCGAATGTTATAATCTGGGCAACATTTTCCTTGCCATATTTATTGGCAACGTATTCTATTGTCTCATCTCTGCCATCAACACAGAAATCTATATCGATATCGGGCATGCTTATCCGCCCAGGATTGAGGAATCTTTCAAAGATAAGATCATAAAGAAGGGGGTCAATATCAGTAATTTTTAGAGAATATGCCACCAGACTCCCTGCAGCTGAGCCACGACCTGGCCCCACAGGAATGTTTCTCTTTTTTGCATAATTTACAAAGTCTGAAACAATCAAAAAGTAGCCGGAAAATCCCATGGCTTTGATAGTATTCAACTCTTCTTCAAGTCTTTTATAGTACTTCTCAGAAATTGCAGATACGTCCCCTACCCTGCCTTCTATAAGTTTTAACCTTTCATCCAGTCCCTCTCTAGCTGTTTTTTCAAGGTAGCTATCCAGGGAGTCTCCTTGCGGAACCTTAAAATCGGGTAGATGGAGTTCATCAAATCTCAGTTCAAGGTTACATCGCTCGGCAATCTCAATGGTATTCTTCAAGGCATCAGGGTAGGATGAAAAAAGGGCTTCCATCTCCTTTGGAGACTTGAAATAAAACTCATCAGTAGCAAACCTCATCCTATCCTGATCACTGAGGATCTTTCCTGTCTGGATGCACAGAAGCACCTCATGGGCCTTTGAATCCTCACGTTTTAAATAATGGCAGTCATTGGTTGCAACTAAAGGCAGATCAAGTGTCTTGCTTATTTCTACAAGCCCTTCATTGACAGACTTTTGGAGTTCAATCTTATTATCCTGTATCTCCAGATAGAACCTGCGATTGTTGAATATCTCTTTATACTCGCCGGCTACTTTTAGAGCATTTTCTTTATCCCCTCGCTCTATTAGACGAGAAAGCTCGCCGTGCAAACATCCACTAAGGGCAATCAGCCCTTCATTATGATCCCTTAACAAATCTTTATCTACTCTGGGACGGTAGTAAAACCCCTCCAGATATGCGGCGGTTACCAATTTAAGCAAGTTCTTATATCCTGTTGTATTCTTCGCCAATAGGGTTAAATGATAGGATGCATCAGAGATGCCCCGCGACTCCTTATTAAACCTACTCCCTGGAGCAACATAGACTTCACAACCAATAATAGGCTTAATTCCATTTTGATATGCCTTGGTGTAGAACTCTATAGTACCAAACATATTGCCATGATCGGTTATGGCCAAAGCCGGCATTTTGTACTCTCTGGCCAAAGCAAATAGTTCATTCATCCTTATCGCCCCATCAAGCAGGCTATACTTTGTATGTAAGTGAAGATGGACGAAACCCGAGTGTTGCATATTTATTCCCTCTAATTCAGACACTGGACTTCCGACTTTAGACACCAGACTCTTCTGTAACCGTTCACGGTTCTCAGTTTACAGTTCACGGTTTAATATAAACAGCAGGCATTACAACAGCAAGCTTAAGCTTGCTGTTATATAAAGCTTGAAGCATTTTTTCCAACTGTTAACTGCAAACCGTAAACTGTGAACAGATACCCTTTATCTTTGTGTAATCTCTGGCCACTTTCTCCCTTTCAGTCTAATGTCTGAGGTCTATAGTCTTAATGTCTGAATTGCAAATTTATTCCCATTCAATAGTGCTCGGAGGCTTAGAAGATATATCGTAAACCACTCTATTTACACCCTTAACTTCATTGATAATTCTATTTGCCATCCTGGCAAGAACTTCATAGGGAAGCCTAACCCAATCAGCAGTCATGCCATCTGTACTTCGCACTACTCGCAGGGCAACGACATTTTCATATGTCCTCTCGTCTCCCATAACACCTACGGTCTTTATAGGAAGAAGCACGGCAAAGGACTGCCAGATCTGGTCTTTAAAATCGGTTTTTTCAATCTCTTCAGCGACTATACTATCGGCATCTCGAAGAGTGGATAGGTTCTCTTTGGTTACCTCTCCTAGAATCCGAATAGCAAGCCCCGGCCCCGGAAAGGGCTGCCTGTTTATTATCTTCACAGGCAATCCCAGCTCTCTACCCAGCAGTCTAACCTCATCTTTAAACAGTTCTCTCAATGGTTCTATCAATTTTAAATCCATCTTTTCTGGCAGCCCACCCACATTATGGTGACTCTTTATAGTAGCCGACGGTCCTTTAAAAGAAACACTCTCAATAACATCCGGATACAGGGTCCCCTGAGCAAGATACTCTACATCTCCAATATTTTTGGCTTCCTTCTCAAAAAGGTAGATGAATTCGTTACCTATAATCTTCCTCTTTATCTCAGGGTCAGTCACACCTTTTAACTTCTCTAAAAATACTTCTTCTGCATCGATATAATGAAGATTCATTTTATAGTGTTCACCAAACACGGTTATGACCTCTTGGGCTTCGTTCTTTCTGAGCAACCCATTGTTAACAAAGATACATACCAGTTGATCTCCAACAGCTCGATGAAGCAAGGATGCTACCACAGATGAATCAACCCCTCCGCTCAATGCGCAGATAACCGTTTTGCCTCCCACTGTTCTTTTGATTTGTAAGATAGAGTCCTTAATAAAAGACTCCATAGTCCAATTTGGAAGGCATCCACAGATTCTGTAAAGGAAATTCTTTAGAATCTCGATCCCTCTAGGGGTATGAGCAACTTCCGGATGAAACTGAACTCCAAAGATTCTTAATTTATTGTTTTTTATAGCAGCGATAGGGGAGTTTTTACTATGGGCAATGGGAGTAAAACCAGGTGGGAGGATCTGTATCCTATCACCATGGCTCATCCATACATCGATAAAGTGGGTATCCTCGAAACCAACGAAAAGATCTGTGAAATCATCTATAAAAAGCCTCGTCTGTCCATATTCACGCCTGGATGAATCTTTAACTTCTCCACCCATGATGTGGGCCATAAACTGCATCCCATAACATATACCAAGAATTGGGATGTTGAGTTTGAAAATCTCCGGGGAACAGGAAGGGGCTGCTTCATCGTAGACACTGGAAGGGCCTCCAGAAAGGATAATCCCTTTGGGATTGAACTTCTCGATCTTCTCTAGATTGATATTGAAAGGCTGAATTTCACAGTATACTCTGCATTCTCTTACCCTTCTTGCAATCAATTGGGTATATTGGGAACCAAAGTCAAGTATCAGTATCTTTTCTTGGTGAATGTTAGCAAACACATTTATGTCTCTTTTTGTAATTACTCAGGTGTTTAGGCTGAAGGCTGTTAAAGGTTATTTAGGCTATAGACTATTAGCCTGTAGGAGACTAAACAGCCTTCAGTCTATCTACCTTCAGTTACCTTTGTCCACGAATAATTTCGGGGATATAATCTCGTCCTATTCAAGTCGGTAATTTGGGGCTTCCTTGGTAATGATAACGTCATGGACATGGCTTTCTCTTAGACCTGCAGTCGTAACCTTTATAAATCTGCCTTTTTCCCGTAACTCTTGAAGATTTTTGGCTCCAACATAGCCCATCCCAGCTTTTAGCCCTCCCAATAATTGGTATATATTGGAGGACAACGAACCCCTATAAGGGATCCTTCCTTCAATACCCTCTGGAACAAGTTTGGCGTCACTTATTATGTCATCCTGATAGTACCTATCCTTGCTACCCTTCTTCATTGCCTCGATAGAACCCATTCCTCTATACACCTTGTAGCTTCTTCCCTGAAAGATTACAGTTTCTCCAGGACTTTCGTCTGTCCCTGCAATCAGGTTTCCTATCATAACGCTGTGAGCCCCGGCAGCCAGGGCCTTGGTTATATCACCTGAGTATTTTATCCCGCCATCTGCAATAAGAGGAATATCAAATTTCCTCCCTATTTTTGCGCAATCTATTATAGCTGTTATTTGGGGAACACCAACTCCAGCGATTACCCTTGTCGTACATATAGACCCGGGGCCCACACCTACCTTTACTCCATCACAACCTGCCTTTATCAGATCCAAAGTGGCATCTGCAGTAGCTACATTTCCGGCTATTAACTCGCAATTAGGAAAATTCTTCTTAATATCGGCAATGGCTTCTATAACGCTTTTGGTATGAGCATGAGACGTATCTATTACAATAATATCTGCGCCAGCTTTTAGAAGGTTTTCGGTTCTCTCATCACGATTTGAGGTTATACCAATAGCTGCCCCTACGCGAAGCCTTCCTAACTGATCCTTACAGGCATTCGGGTATTTTCGTATCTTTTCTATATCTTTTATAGTTATTAAACCCTTCAGATTATTCTTGTCATCCACAACAAGGAGTTTTTCTATTCGGTTCTTATGGAGGAGTTTTTTGGATTCCTCCATGGCAATTCCCACAGGGGCAGTAATAAGGTTTTCTTTAGTCATTACAGCATCTATCTTTTGATTAAGGTCAGTTTCAAACCTAAGGTCTCTATTCGTCAGTATCCCTGCCAGTTTCCCCTCTTTAACAATCGGGACACCAGAAATCCTATATTTTTCCATTACCTCTAAGGCTTCATATATCTTCTGATCAGGATGCATGGTTATCGGATCTACGATCATCCCACTCTCAGATTTCTTTACCTTGTCAACTTCAGATACCTGCGATTCGATGCTCATATTTCTATGGATAACCCCTATTCCTCCCTCACGTGCCATGCTAATAGCCGTTCTGTACTCTGTAACCGTGTCCATAGCCGCGCTGACCATAGGTATATTCAATTCTATAGATCTTGTCAGAAGGGTATGTACATCTACATCTTTAGGCAAGATATCGGACTTTCCCGGCAGTAAAAAGACATCATCAAATGTCAGGGTAGCAGTAAAATCATCTTCAATCATTCATATCTCCTAGTGAAGAAACATTTGAAATGAAATGTTATCTTTTTATAATAATTCCCTTCCCTTGTCAAGGTAAAAGACAGAGCGTTTTTCCTTGACAGGTCTTATGTTAATCCAGTATAAGGGTTTAATAAAAGAAGCAAAAAGTTTTTAGGGTTTTTTAAAGGAGGATTATTTATGGGGTAATAACAGTCAGCCAGGAAGCCTCAGGCAGAATAACGGTTGTATTTCCTTATGATCCCCTGCGTGTTCAAAAGGTCAAAACCCTCGATGGCCGAAAATGGCATAAGGACAAGAAGTACTGGAGCTTTCCCAGTTCATATGGAACTCTAGAGAAGATTTTAAAGGCTTTTGAAGATGAAGAAATCCATTTAGACCCTGCCTTGCAGATCAAACTTCCTGCTCCTGTCATTGCAAGACATCCCGAACAGAGTGAGGGAACCCCAAAGCAATCTCTCTACAACTTTGACGACCTCCGCAGAGAGCTTGTATCGAGAAAATACAGTTATAAAACCGTTAAGAGCTATATTTATTACAACAAAGATTTCCTTACCTTTGCTGACAAGCAGCCGTCTAAAATCAACGACAATGACATAAAAGACTATCTACTTTATCTCGCAGAAGAAAAGCAATCAGCAACATCTACACTAAACCAGGCCATCAATGCCCTGAAGTTTTATTACGGCACAATGCTGAAAAAGAAGTTTGTTTATGAGGTTAAAAGACCTCGTAAAGACAAGAAGTTACCTGTGGTATTGAGTCAGGAGGAAGTGGCCAAAATCCTTTCATCTGTTGATAATGTCAAACATAAAGCAATTCTGATGATTGTGTATTCTGCCGAATTAAGGGTTGGTGAGGTGGTTAAGTTAAAACCAGAGGATATTGATAACCAAAGAATGCTGATTCATATTAGAGGTGCAAAAGGCAGGAAAGACAGGTATACCATGCTTTCTGAGACTGCATTGGAAGTTTTGAGGCAATACTGGAAGGAAAACAGACCTCAAAAATGGTTATTCCCCGGGCAGAACAAGGAAAGATATATAACAACACGAACGGTTGAGAAGATATTTACAAATGCCCGTGATGCTGCTAAGATACTAAAACCTGTCACAGTTCACAGTCTGAGGCACAGTTTTGCAACACATCTCCTGGAAACTGGTACAGATTTACGGTATATACAGGAGATTTTAGGTCATAAGAGTAGCAAGACTACAGAAATATATACACATGTAAGCACAAAGGATATAGGAAGGATTAAAAGTCCATTAGATAGTCTAAACCTGACAAAAGGGGGTGATAAGTGACAAAATTTGTCAAAGCAAAGGGAATCTCTGGTTCAGCCAGAGGGGGGTATATCCGAACTTGGTTCATCTATCCCTCCAAATTGGAAGGATATCCGAACTCGTTTCGGATATGAACAAGTTAGGCAAAAATTGGGGGCGACAAACAATAGAAAGTGTAATTCAAAAGATAAAGATAAGGAGGAAGAATTAAAATGAAGAGGCTATTTTTTTTGCTAACACTTATAGTGGTGCTGATGATGGGATGTACACACTCACTTAGAATAACTAATGAAGAAACTTTTATACCTTCAAACACCAAGCCATCTAAGGCTGATGGACTCGTAAAAAGTCAGGCATCCCTTATGCAGCCATTATGAGCGGATGCCTATAACGACGGTCAAATAGGGTGAAAATTTTTCTCAGTTGGTCC
>JBAZOX010000092.1:0-9712 GCA_041648535.1 Desulfobacteria bacterium
TGCAGCGGATGGACAGGACAGGCCTGGGATGATATGTATGCCTCTATCTATTTCTTTGACAGGGAGAGCGGAAGACTTGTAAAAAGGATAAATGGAATATCTGCCACGGTTTTCAATCTTGCCTATTCTAAAGACGGAATGTTCCTTGTTGCATCATTATGGGGCACACACGGGATCAGGGTTTATCGTACATCTGACTACTCCCTCATGACAGAGGACAAGGATTACGGCAGCGACGGACAAGGCGCTGATTTTGATATGTCCGGCAGGCTTGTTACAACATCGTGGGACGGTTATATCCGCCTCTATGACAATAACTTCCGACTCATTGCAAAAAAGAAATCGCCCAGTGGCAGTAAGCCTTATGGCGTCAGTTTTTCCCCTGACAGTTCAAAAATAGCTGTGGGATTTGATGACTCCCCAAAAGTGGATGTCCTGTCGGGTAAAGAGCTTTCGTATCTTTATTCGCCTGATTCAAGCGGTATTACAGGCAAGGATGATTTAGTAGCTGTCTCGTGGTCATCAGACGGCAGTTCTCTTTACGCCGGTGGAACTTATTGGAGCAGTTCTTTAAACAAGCGCCCAATCCGTAAATGGACAGATCAGGGGAAGGGAAGATATGTGGACTTGTCTGCAACAGACAATACCATACTGCACATTCTCCCTCTGAAACACGGAGGAATTGTCTTTAGCTCGCATGATCCTGCCTTTGGAATCTTTGATGCCTACGACAGAAAAGCAATATACAAGAGTCCTGTTATTGCTGACCACAGGGATAATCGTAAGGGGTTCCTGATATCCTATGACGGTTCTACAGTACAGTTCGGCTATGAGGTATTCGGCAGATCTCCTGCCCGCTTCTCCATATCAGACCGTCTCCTGGAATTGAATCCTGAATCTCCAAATTCGATTCTAAGGTCTCAAATCTTAAACCCTCCAATCACATCGGCAAGTGGTCTCAATATCACAGACTGGGAACATTCCTATAGCCCAAAACTAAACGGCACGAATTTAAAACTTGACGTCTATGAGATGTCAAGAAGCCTTGCTGTGTCGCCTGATAACCAGGCCTTTTTACTTGGGGCAGATTGGTATCTCCGTCTCTTTGACAGATACGGCAATGAGAAATGGAAAGTCGCTGCCCCCGCTACAGCATGGAGTGTAAATATATCGGGCAATGGTAAACTGGCAGTGGCGGCCTTTGGAGATGGGACGATCAAGTGGTATAGGGTGAGTGATGGAAAAGAGATTATGGCGTTGTTTCCCCATAATGACAGAAAGAGGTGGGTTGTATGGACTCCGTCCGGATATTATGACGCATCGGCAGGTGCGGACGATATTATCGGCTGGCATTTAAACAACGGCAAGGAAAACTCGGCAGACTTCTTCCCATTGATGAAGTTCAGGAATACTTATTATCGCCCTGATGTGGTTGCAAAGGTTCTTGCTACCGTGGACGAAGGAGAGGCAATAAGACTTGCCAATGAAGAGTCAGGCAGGGGGAAGCAGGAAGTTGTCATAGGGAAGATGCTGCCTCCTGTAGTAACAATCATACATCCTGCGGATGGTTCAGAGGTTTCCATGCCGGAGATTACGGTCAAATTTGGTATCCGTAACCCATCGGGAGAGCCTGTAACAGGCATAAAGGCACTGGTGGACGGAAGGCCTGTTGCAACAGAGAGGGGCGTGAAGATAGTCGGCATGGATAAAGACATCAGTGAGGTGAAGATTGCCATTCCTGAAAAGGATTCTGAAGTCTCCATCATCGCTGAAAACAGGTTCTCTGTGAGCGAGCCTGCAAGGGTGAAGGTTAAGTGGCGCGGCGAAAAAAAGGAGGAGTTTATAGTCAAGCCCAAGCTGTATGTTTTGGCCATTGGTGTCAGCAGATATGAGGACAAGAGTTTAACCCTATCTTTTGCAGCAAAGGATGCAAGGGACTTTGGAAACGTAATGCAGGGGCAAAAAAGCAGGCTGTATCGGGAAGTGGTGGTAAAAGTCATAACAGATGAAAAGGCAACAAAAGATGAAATACTGGATGGACTTGAGTGGCTTACAACGGAAACAACGAGCAAGGATGTGGCAATGGTCTTTTTAGCAGGGCATGGTGTGAATGACCATGTCGGTATCTATTACTTCCTTCCAGTAAATGCCAATACAGAAAAGTTAAAAAGAACAGGTCTTGCCTTTTCAGACATAAAAAACACAATGGCGTCTCTTGCAGGGAAGACTGTACTCTTTGTTGATACATGCCATTCAGGCAATGTGATGGGTACAAGAAGAGGGGTAGCTGATATTACAGGCGTAGTAAATGAGCTTGCCAGTGCAGAAAACGGTGCAGTTGTATTTGCCTCATCCTCAGGCAAACAGTATTCCCTAGAAGACCCGGCATGGAACAATGGAGCATTCACAAAGGCTCTGGTAGAGGGAATAAGCGGTAAGGCGGATTACACAGGTAAGGGCAAGATAACCATAAATATGCTTGACCTGTATCTTTCGGAGAGGGTAAAGGAACTGACAAAAGGGAGGCAGACTCCTACAACAACCAAGCCGAATACAATATCCGATTTTCCGGTGGCGGTTAGGGAATGAAACCAGTGAATCTCCGATTCAGACAGTAGACCATAGACATCAGACATTAGACTCCTATATAGAGAAGTCTGGTGTCTAAAGTCTGAAGTCCAGTGTCTGAATTGCAGACAAGTGAATAGGACTAAAAGGAGGTATTATTAGATGGATTGGGGATTGAAGAATCGGCTGGCACGTTTGATCCAACCTGACGGTCGTTGTCTGTTTTTGCCGATAGACCATGGATATTTTCAGGGTCCCACCAGAAAATTAGAAAAACCAGGGGAGACTATTAAACCCCTTCTTCCTTATTGTGATGCCCTCTTTGTTACCAGGGGGGTGTTGCGATCATCAATAGATCCTGCCAATATCAAACCAATCATACTAAGAGTGTCTGGAGGCACCAGTGTAATTGGGAAGGACCTGGCTAACGAAGGAATTACCACCTCTATGAAAGAGGCCATCCGCCTTAACGTGGCTGCTGTTGGTATTTCTGTCTTTGTGGGCAGTGATTATGAACGCGAATCGCTCCTGAATCTATCAAGGCTTGTTGATGAGGGCGAAGATCATGGCATTCCGGTAATGGCGGTAACTGCTGTAGGTAAAGAGCTAGAAAAACGAGATGCCCGCTATCTTGCTCTGTGCTGTCGTATTGCTGCTGAATTGGGGGCACGTGTAGTAAAAACCTACTGGTGTGAAGATTTTGAAAAGGTTACAAATGGTTGTCCGGTTCCCGTGGTTATGGCAGGTGGGCCTAGAGTAGACTCAGAGCTGGGGGTTTTTGAGTTTGTTCATGATGGTATTCAAAAAGGTGCTATAGGTGTGAATCTGGGGAGGAATATATGGCAAAATGATTGCCCTGTGGCGATGATTAAGGCATTGCGTGCTATTATTCATGAAAATGCCACTGTTAAGGAGGCCAACGAGTTATTCAATACGATTAAGAATGTAACTGCTCAGGTTGTTTAGGCTGAAGGCTGAAGGCTGTTAGTCGCGTATAATTTCCTCTTACAGGCTAACTGCCTACAGCCTATCCACCTGAGCAGTTACAATTGGTAAGGCACTATGCGTATTGCAATGTATTACAACAACAGGGATGTTCGGCTGGAAGAGATTCCTGTCCCGCAGATCGGCGCTAACGAGCTATTGGTTAAGGTTTTGGCCAGCGGCATCTGTGGCAGTGACGTAATGGAATGGTATCGGATTAAAAAGGCTCCCCTGGTTCTCGGCCACGAGATTACGGGAGAGATCGTCGCGGCTGGAGAGGATGTGAAGAGGTACAAAACCGGTGACAGGGTTTTTGTATCCCATCATGTCCCTTGCAATACATGCCGCTATTGCCTCAGAGGCTACCATACTGTATGTCAGACCCTACATAGCACGAATTTTGATCCTGGGGGTTTTGCCGAGTATGTACGTGTCCCGGGAATCAATGTAGACCGTGGTGTATTTTTGCTTCCTGATGAGGTTTCCTTTGAAGAAGGGACGTTTATCGAACCCCTGGCATGTGTCCTGCGTGGACAGAGATTAGCGCACATACAGCCGGGACGTAGTGTACTCGTTATTGGCAGTGGTATTTCCGGGCTGCTTCATGTGGCACTGGCCCGCGCAATTGGGGCTTCGCGGGTGATTGCTACGGATATTAATGAATATCGTTTAAAGGCAGCGCAACAATTCGGTGCAGATGCCACGATAGATGCCGGGAAAGATGTGCCTGCCTGCCTCCAGCAGGTCAATAAAGGGAGGTTTGCCGACATTGTAATTGTTTGTACCGGGGCATTTCCTGCCTTTACCCAGGCATTACAATGTGTAGACAGAGGAGGGACTATTTTATTCTTCGCTCCTACAGAATCGGGCGCTGATCTTCCTGTGCCTGTTAATGATTTTTGGCGCAAAGGAATAACATTGATACATTCCTACGGGGGCAGCCCTTCGGATATCGAAATGGCAATAGAGCTGATCCGTACTCGTCGTGTATCCGTGCAAGAAATGATTACACACCGGTTAGGCTTGACAGAGGCGGGGCTTGGCTTCCAGCTTGTCGCTGACGCTAAGGAGTCTGTCAAGGTGATTATCGAGCCATACAGGTAATCTGTGTCTATATGGCGGACATTCCTTGAGAAGCAACCTACGATCAAAAAATATTTCTTATGCCTCTAACGGCTTGCCTTGTCCTATGTTCGTTTTCCACCAGTGCGAATCTAATGTGGTCATCTCCGTATTCACCAAAACCTACACCTGGAGAGACGGCTACCTTTGCCTCTTTCAACAAGAGCTTTGAGAATTCCAATGAATCCATCTTCTTAAACTCATCCGGAATTTTGGCCCACACAAACATTGTCCCTTTTGGTTTTTCTATGTTCCATCCTATCCTACAGAGGCCGTCTATTAAGACATCCCTGCGGCTCCTATACGTCTCGGTTATTTCTTTTACATAATCATGGCAATTATTCAAGGCTATGATGGCAGCGATTTGGATGGGTTGAAAGACCCCGTAGTCAAGATAGCTTTTAATTCTGGTTAAAGCCCCTATCATTTTTTTGTTACCTACTGCAAAGCCCACTCGCCAGCCAGGCATGTTGTAACTCTTCGAAAGACTGAAGAATTCTACTCCAACATCCTTAGCCCCAGGTATTTCCATAAAACTGGGGGCTTTATAACCATCAAATACAATATCTGCATAAGCCAGATCATGGATTACCATAATGCCGTGTTCTTTGGCAAAGTCTACTATCTTTTTAAAAAACTCTATGTCCACTACGGCTGTTGTAGGATTGTGGGGAAAGGAGATAATCAACATCTTTGGCTGGGGCCATGTTTGTTTAGTGGCAATAAGTAGATCTTCGAAAAAATCCCTGTTTTCGTTGACGGGTATGCTTCGTAAGTCACCCCCGGCTATGACCACCGAATAGGAATGGATAGGATAGGTCGGATTCGGCACAAACACTACATCTCCGGGCCCGATTGTCGCCAGCACCATATGAGAAAGCCCTTCTTTTGCCCCTATTGTGACTATAGCTTCGCTTTCAGGGTCAAGGTCAACGTTGTAGTTCCGTTTGTACCAATCGGTAATAGCCAATCTCAATTTGTAGATACCCTTAGAAGCGGAGTAACGATGATTCCTTGGGTTGGAAACGGCCTCTGTTAGTTTGTCAATAATGGGTTTTGGGGTTGCCAGATCAGGGTTTCCCATCCCTAAATCAATAATGTCATCCCCCCTTCTTCTGGCTTCCAGCTTCAGCTCATCAACTATCTTAAAGACATAAGGAGGTAACCTCTTAATCCTTTGAAACTCTTCCATTTTTAGCACACCTTCTGTTGGTTTTTATATGTAATTATGAATTCTTGATTAAATACAAACCGTAAACCGTGAACGGTGAACGGTTACAATATCTTTTGGTAGTATTCCACCAGGCATCTCATTGCCTTGGCGGCTCGACCAAAGGAGGAAAAAAACGGAATTTGAGCATCGATAAGACGTCTCCGTTGTTCAGCGATGAACTTCCAGCGCCAGTCCTCAAAGTGATTGATGGCTAAATCACCGGTACGCAAAACTACTGCCAGCGGTTTTTTTCGATTTTTGCCTATCTCGATAAAATCGCTGATCTCCTCTCTTAGGGTAGCAGTCCATCTCTCTTTTTCAAAAGGGGCATCGTCGGTCACATTGGCAATGAGAAAATCGAAGTCAGCTTCTTGCGACATCATTTTTAATATATTTCCGGTAGAGATTTGACTGCCCTCCATCATCGATCGATCGGCGGGATTTCCTATCCAATCCCATATATCCGGTGCTTTGTCTTTTAGTTCATTTCTGATCCCATCAGGCAAAGGCACAACATTAAATCCTTCTTCCTCCCATTCATCAGCAGAAAGCACACTTTTCCCACCCCCTCCTCCTGCTATCCCGACCCTTCTTCCGAAAATCGGGGGAAGGAACGAAAAGGAGACTGACAGATCAATCATTTCATCAATGGATTCCGCCTGTATGGCGCCTGCCTGCTTTATAGCTGTTTCCCAAAGATTTAAGGAACCGGCCATAGCTGCCGTATGAGAAGCCGCGGCTCTGGTCCCGGCCTTACCCCTTCCCCCCTTTAGAACAATAACAGGCTTTAGTCGGTTTACATGGCGCAAAGTATCGAGGAATTTCTTGCCGTCTTTTAACCCTTCAATATAACTTACGATTATTTTGGTTTCCTTGTCTTCTGAGAAATACCCTAAAAAATCAGTTTCGTTCAGGTCTAGGGCGTTCCCGTAACTGATGACTTTGCTGAAGCGTATCCCCCTAAGAGAAGCGTAACGAACAAACTCAGTAGCGGAGCCTCCACTTTGAAAAAATGCACCTACATGACCAGGTTCTTTAGAAAAGTCATACCCAAAAGAGATTCCCTCTTTTGGATAGTGTATTCCAACGCAATTAGGACCTAAGAGACGAATGTTGAACTCTTTTGCCCGTTTGAGGATCTGCTGCTCAATTTTAATGGCATCCGGACGGCCTGTTTCACTTAACCTGCCCGTAAAAAGGTGAACAACCTTAACGCCATGACTGGGGCATTCCGAAAGAAGATCAACCACCTTCGAAGCAGAGATACAGCATATTACGTAGTCAACTGAACCTGGAACCTCTTTAAGAGCAGGATAAGCTTTAAGATTGAAAACTTTCTCCAGTTTGGGGTTTACAGGGTATATCTGACCACGATAACCGTAATCCAGGAGATGGCGTATGAAATGGTACCCCAAAGAGCGGGGATCTTCCGAAGCTCCTATTACAGCGATAGAATGTGGATGAAAGATGTGTTCAAGGGGATGCTGGGACATATATAAATATTTAATACCATGGAATCGGAAAATGTCAATAATTATGTTCAGTTGTTTCTGGTTATATTTTTCCTCTCTTTCCTCCCCCCTCTGTTTTAAGCTGACGAGGCATAAACGGTTAAGGGAAATATGTTATTGACACACAACTATAATTTCCCTATACTGATTTCCAAAGAAACCAAGTTCTGATGGCTTCGTAAAAAGTCCATCTGCGGCGTTGCACTTCATCCTTCGTCGTTGCAGCGTACCCCTAAGTACGCTTCACTCCTCATGATTTGCGCGCCTTGCATCTGGAGCTTTTTACTTTGCCATCCCAATTTTGACTTTTTACGAGTTCATCAAGTTCTTATTGAACGAACAAAATCAAAAGGAGGTAGATTTAAAATGGCTTATACATGGGAGAGAGTGACCAGTTTTGATTTCACTGATATCATTTATGAGAAGAGGCCTGGGGTAGCGAGGATAACCATAAACAGACCCAAGGCATTCAATGCCTTTACCGCTCATACTATGAAAGAGCTTGTTGAGGCATTGGGGGAAAGTGCCGATGATGACCGTATCGGAGTAGTTGTTATTACTGGAGCGGGTAACAAAGCCTTCTGTACAGGAGGAGATGCCAAAGAGGCAGAAGCCGGCTATAGTTCGGAGATGCTCAGGTATACACCAAAGGTTCATGCCCTTATAAGAGAGATGCCTAAACCTGTGATCGCGGCCGTAAATGGTTTCGCTATTGGTGGTGGACAAGTGCTTCAACAAATTTGCGATCTCTCCATAGCATCGGAGACGGCACAGCTCGGACAGGCCGGCCCTATGGTAGGGAGCTATGATGCCGCCTTTGGCGCCGCTTACTTGACCAGGATGGTAGGAGAAAAGAAGGCAAGGGAGATCTGGTATCTTTGCCGAAGGTACTCAGCCAAAGAAGCCATGGAGATGGGTTTGGTGAATGCAGTTGTGCCTCCTGACAAGCTGGAGGAGGAAGTGGATAAATGGTGTGACGAGATCCTGGCAAAAAGCCCTGGTGCGATAAAGGCTCTGAAAGCAGTCTTTGGCTCTATGAGTGCCGAGATCCGAGGTCTGGAGATATTGTCGTTCGATGGCCTCTGGAGGTATTATGCCACAGAAGAAGCTAAGTACTATAAGGAGTCCTTCTGGGAGAAGAAGAAGGCCGATCCGGTAAAATACCGGAAGAAGGAGTTGTTCCCAGGAGTGTACGAAGACTAATCCGATTGCCCATGATCACGCAAACGGTACGTGCACCTGGCAGCAGAAAAACTGTTTTATTCTGATTTTCAAAA
The DNA here is from genome assembly GCA_041648535.1 of Desulfobacteria bacterium. Lineage (GTDB taxonomy): Bacteria > Desulfobacterota > UBA8473 > UBA8473 > UBA8473 > UBA8473. The sequence continues at coordinate 8,676 of JBAZOX010000092.1, forward strand.
GAAGTACACGCAAAGACGGAAACAGACAGAAAAGGGGATGACCGTAATTGGCCATCCCCTTTTATTTAGGGTACTTTTTTCAGCCACCAGACAGAGAAGATTCTTTTTGTTCACCAGTAGCTTCGTTGATAACTAAAAGGTTTGAGAAACAGCCTCAAGTATTACTCGGCTACGCGCCCATATTCCTGTGGGTTTGCCTATCCGATACAGATTAAGCGAGTGTTCACTTCGTCAAATATGAGATGAGAACCATAATTGCAAGAATTGCAATCAGAATGATGAAAAATCCCCCCATCATTACGAACTTAACGAAACCACTCCAGAACTTTTGCATCCCCGTTTTTTTCGCCTCCAATTTTTTTTCTTTTTCATTTTGGGTCACTGTTTCCATCTCGTCCTCCTTGCTTTGTTTTTTAGGCATCTAAAAGCTCATGATTCCCTCTACGATTGTGCAATAAAAAAGCCGCTATCCGACATTCAGATAGCGGCCCGACCATCTCCTTATTTAACCTCCAGAAATAACTAATAATCTATTTCTGAACCCGTGAGATCCTAGTTGCTTGTTAAATTTCTTGGTTGTCTTTTAATCTTTACCTCCAATAAAAAAGCCGCTATCTGAACATCAGATAGCGGCCCGACCATCTCCTTATTTAACCTCCAGAAATAACTTAACCTATTTCCGGACACCATATTACCGTATTCATTTTTTTCTAATCTACAGCACCTTGCTTTTAAATGTCAAGAATATTCTTTGAATATTCTTTGATTAGACAACTTTCCCAAGTATCCCGTTATACTATTACTCCGAAACTCTGCCTCGCAGCGTCTTTGTCTTACCCCGCTGAGCTTTGCTGTCCAGCCTCCTTTCCTGTGAGCCTCTGGTTGCCTTGGTCGGCCGTCTGACTTTCTGTGTAACTGCCACACCTTTAATTAATTTCTGCAAACGCTCAAGGGCGTCTTCCCTATTTTTTTCCTTAGTACGAAATTTCTGGGCCTTGATAATGATCACGCCCTCCTTGCTTATACGCCGATCTTGC